>NZ_JBMBTE010000012.1:0-73947 GCF_048897285.1 Rhodococcus sp. O3 | reverse complement strand
GGCCGCCGACGTCGACGCGTTGCTCGCCGAACGGGAACGCCGCGCGGAGAGCGCCGCCGAGGTGGTGTTGCCCGCGCAGATGTCGGTCAGTCAGCTCGTCGACCTCGCCACCGACCCGGATGCTCTCGCGGCCCGGCTGCGGCGGCCGCTGCCGTTCCGTCCCAACCCGCTGGCCCGCCGCGGCACCGCCTTCCACGCGTGGCTCGAGCGGCGGTACGGCGCGACGCGGCTGCTCGATCTCGACGAACTGCCCGGCGCCGACGACGAGGACGGCGACGAAACCGACTTCGACCGGTTGCAGGAGGCGTTCCTGCGGTCGCCGTGGGCCCAGCGCAGCCCCGTCGAGGTGGAGGTGCCGTTCGAGACGTCGATCGGCGGCACCGTGATCCGCGGCCGCATCGACGCGGTGTTCGAGGATCCCGACGGCGGCTGGACCGTCATCGACTGGAAGACCGGCGCCGAGCCGACCGACGAGAAGCTGAAGTCGGTGGCGATGCAGCTCGCCGCCTACCGGCTCGCGTGGGCGCAGCTCATGGCCGCGCGCACCGCGCGGCACACCGGCCGGACCGCCGAGCTGCCGCTCGACCGGGTGCGGGCCGCGTTCCACTACGTCCGCACCGGTCGCACGGTCGCGCCGGCCGATCTGCCGGGTGCCGGGGAGCTCGAGCAGCTGATCCGCTCGGCAGGGGCGGTCGGTGAACCGGCCCCGCAGCTCGAGGGCGAAGCATCACAGGAGCTTTCGTAGCAACTGCTTCCGGCGGTACCGCCCTGCAGCCGATCGTCGAACAGGACGCCGACTTTCCGTCGGTGCGAGGGAGTACTGCTGGCCGACTGGAACCGATCCACCGCCACCGGAACCGAGCACTACCGCGTGTATCGAACGCGCACCGGCAAACTCGCCGTCCACGTGTCCCGGCCGAAGGGCTTCGTGCACACCGCCGGCAAGGACGGCCAGCTCACCGGCTGGCGCAAGCATTTCGCGACCGACCAGCAGTGGGGGGAAACCCCCGCGGCCGCGATCCTCGAGGTCTACGACACCTTCGAGGACCTGCGGGCGGAGGTTCCCGCCGAGCTGGCCGCTCTGGTGGAGGTCAATGCCACCGAACCCGAGGTCGAGGACCTCGACATCTGACGCTCCCGGCGGTGCCGGGTGCGCCCGGTTCCACCGCGAGGAGTGTTCATGCCCACCAACCCCGTCCCGGCGATCGAGATCGCCGGGCTCCGCAAACAGTACGGCGACCAGACCGTGCTCGACGGCCTCGACCTGACGGTGCCTGCCGGTACCGTCACGGCGCTGCTCGGGCCCAACGGCGCCGGCATGACCACGACCGTCTCGATCCTGTCCACGCTGCTTCCCACCGACGGCGGCACCGCGCGGGTGCTGGGCCACGACGTCGCCCGCGAACCGGACATCGTGCGGAGGCTGATCGGGGTGACCGGTCAGCTGTCGGCGGTCGATCCGCTGCTGACCGCCACCGAGAATCTGCGCCTCATGGCCGACCTGTTCCACCTGCCCCGATCCGAAAGCCGCAGCCGCATCACGGATCTGCTCGACCGGTTCGGCCTTGTCGAGGCCGAGCGCAAGCAGGCGCAGCAGTTGTCCGGCGGCATGCAGCGCAAGCTCGACCTGGCCATGACCCTCGTCGGCGATCCGCGGGTGGTGTTCCTCGACGAACCCACCACGGGCCTGGATCCGCGCGCCCGCCGCGACCTCTGGGACCAGGTGCGCGCCCTGGTCGACGGCGGCACGAGCGTGCTGCTGACCACCCAATATCTCGACGAGGCGGACCATCTCGCCGACCGCGTTGCCGTCCTGCACGGCGGCCGCCTCGTCGCCCACGACACCCCGGCCGGACTCAAGGCCGCTCACGACGCGGGTTCGCTCGACGACGTCTTCCTCACCCTGACCGCACCGACCGATACTGCCGACACTGCCGACACGAAGGAGGTGGCGTGATGACCGCCGCCGACGCCCCCACCGCTTTCGCTCCCGCGTTCGTTCCGGCGGGGCCCTCCGGCCTGTCCCGCGCCACCCGCGATCTGGTGACGATGACCAGGCGCGGCCTGCTGCGCACGGTCCGCTACCCGTCGCTGACCGTGACGGTCGTCGGAATGCCGGTCGTCCTGTTGCTGCTGTTCGTGTATGTCTTCGGGGGCGCCTTCGGAGCCGGTGTCGCCGAAGGTGTCTCACCGGGAGCCGGGGGTCGCGCCGCCTACCTCGAGTACCTCACGCCGACCATGCTCGTGACGACCGCGGCGGCCGTCGCGCAGTCCACCGCGATCGGCGTCGCCATGGACATGACCGGGGGCATCGTCACGCGGCTGCGCACCATGCCCGTCGCGCCCGTGTCGGTACTCGGCGGCCATGCGGGTGCCGCTGTCGCGCAAACCCTGCTGGCCATCGCAGCGGTACTCGGTGTGGCCGTCGCGCTGGGATTCCGCCCGGGCGCAGATGTGTCCGAATGGCTTGCGCTGGTGGGTTTCCTGGCTCTGGTCGCACTCACGCTGACCTCGCTGTCGGTCGCGATGGGCGTGGCCGCGCGCAGCGTCGAGTCGGCGTCGAACACCCCGATGATCCTGCTGCTCCTGCCGTTCCTGGGCAGCGGATTCGTGCCGGTCGAGACCATGCCCACCGCGGTGCGCGTGTTCGCCGAATACCAGCCCTTCACACCGATCATCGAGACCGTCCGCGGACTCCTCGCCGGCACCGGCCCGGAGGCGGCGACCGCCGGGATCGCCGTCGCGTGGTGCGTGGGCCTGACCCTCGCCGGCTGGCTGTGGGCGCGGGCCGCCTACCGCCGGTCCCGTGTCTGAGTTCGGGGAGAGCGTCGCCACACCTTCACGGCCTCGGTGACCAACGGAATCTGCAAGGGCAGTCGCGCGACCGCGGCTGCCTTTGCTGCGGGCGCGAGGCGGTCGCTGCGCAGCCACGACACGGCCATCTGAATGTTGGCGGGAAACACCGCGACGAACAGCGCTGCGGCGAGCGCACCCCCGAGTCGGCGCGTGCGCGGAACGACCAGTGCGGTACCGACGGCCAGTTCCGCCGCACCCGACACGTAGGTGTAGGCGCGGGCATCGCCCGGCAACGCCCGGGGCACGATCCGATCGAACGGTTGCGGGCGCACGAAGTGCAGTGTTCCGGAGCCGAGCAGCAGCGCGGCGAGCCGCAGGGCGGCCGCGCGGGCCGGTTGCGTGGACATGTGAGCCACGGTAGCCGTCTGAGCGTAGGCTGCGACGCGATGTCCGCACGTTCCGGTGCGGGCAACCGACGACGAAGAGGTGGAGTCCACGCAATGCCCGGCAGGTTGCGCGCGCGGTTCAGCCGCTCCGATCAGCTCACCGAGCGCCCGGATTTCGCGCTGGTGGGCGTCCTGCGCGTACCGCAGGAACAGCAGAGCCCCGGCGTGGCGATCGCCCGCCGGATCGGGTACGCGCTCGTCGCACTGACCCTGGCGGTTCTCGTCGTCTACATCGACCGCAGCGGCTATCGCGACGTGCAGGACAACGAGATGTCCCTGCTCGACTGCATCTACTACGCCACGGTCTCGCTCTCCACGACCGGGTACGGCGACATCACCCCGTTCACACCGGAAGCGCGGTTGATCAACGTCCTGGTGATCACCCCGTTGCGGATCTTCTTCCTCATCGTCCTGGTCGGTACGACCCTGTCGGCGCTCACCGAGAATTCCCGCCAGGCATTCAAGATTCAGCGTTGGAGGCGCAGAGTGCGTAATCACACCGTCGTCATCGGCTACGGCACCAAGGGCCGTACTGCCGTCGACGCCATGCTCGGTGACGGTATCTCGCCGTCGGACATCGTGGTCGTGGACATGGACCCGGTGGTGCTGGAGACGGCGGCCGGGCAGGGACTGGTGACGGTGCAGGGGTCGGCGACGAAGTCGGATGTGCTGCGCCTGGCGGGGGTGCAGCACGCGTCGGCGGTCATCGTCGCCGCGAACCGCGACGACACCGCCGTGCTGGTGACACTCAGCGCCCGTGAGATCGCGCCGAAGGCGAAGATCGTCGCCGCGATCCGCGAATCGGAGAACACCCACCTGCTGCGCCAGTCCGGCGCGGACTCGGTGGTCATCTCGTCGGAAACCGCGGGCCGGTTGCTCGGCATCGCGACCACCACACCGAATGTCGTGGAGATGATCGAGGATCTGCTGACCCCGGAGGCCGGGTTCGCGATCGCCGAGCGCGACGTCGAACCGGGCGAGGTCGGCGGATCGCCGCGGCACCTGTCCGACATCGTGCTCGGCGTCGTCCGCGACGGCCGCCTGCTGCGCATCGGAGCCCCGGAGGTCGATGCGGTCGAGGCGAACGACAAACTGCTCTACATCCGCCGGGTGTCTGCCTGATCCGCCGGCGCGAGGCGCGGATAAGGTGCAGGGCGTGACCCGTTTCGAACTGTCCGGCACCCCGTTGCTGTCCCGTACCGTCGTCGACCGTGCGGAGGAATTGCGCTCCGACGTCGATGCATTGCGCGCGGGCTGGGCGCACGCCCGGCTGCTGCGCGTCGACCGTCGTGGTCAGGTGCCGGTGGACGGCGACGCGATCGTGTTCGGCAAGGCCGTCGAGCTCGGGCCCGAACCGCAGCCGGGCGCGGTGTTCCTCGGGGTGCGCGAGGACCGTCACGTCTGGGCCGTCCGCGTGCTCGCGCAGACCGGGAAGGTCGCCGATCTGCGTCGGCTGGGGGAGCGTCTCGACAGTGCCGACGCGGACCTGATGGTCAGCGCGGTCGCGCTGCTCAACTGGCACGACCAGGCCGGGTACAGCGCGATCGACGGATCCGTGACCGAACCGACGATGTCGGGATGGTCGCGCATCAGCACCGTCACCGGTCACGAGGAGTTCCCGCGCACCGACCCGGCGATCATCTGCCTCGTGCACGACGACGGCGACCGCGTACTCCTCGCCCGGCAACCGACCTGGCCGGAGCGACGCTTCTCGGTGCTCGCCGGATTCGTCGAGGCCGGCGAATCCCTCGAATCCTGCGTGGTGCGGGAGATCCGGGAAGAGGTCGGGCTCGACGTGCGTGACGTCCGCTACCTGGGCAGCCAGCCGTGGCCGTTCCCGCGGTCGGTGATGCTCGGGTTCGCCGCGGTCGCGGACCCGGACCAGCCGTTCGAGTTCCAGGACGGGGAGATCGCCGAGGCGTTCTGGTTCACCCGCGACCAGGTCCGCGCGGCCCTCGAGGTCGGGGACTGGGCGTCACCCGAGGACGCACCGCTGCTGCTGCCCGGGTCGATCTCGATCGCGCGCGGCATGCTCGAAGGGTGGGCGAACGCCTGAGCCTTCCGCCCTGTCCGGCGGCGTGAGCGCCACCCGGGAGTGTCGGAGTCTTCACCTACGGTCGGAAGATGATCATGGGGAGGATGATTCCGCGGCGCGTGCTGCCGCATGTCGAGCGGCAGCGGGAAGTGTCCGCTGTCTGGCGGAAACGGTTGCGAGAGGCGCGCTTTCACCGGGCAGCGCAGTTGTTCGTGTTCGCCCTGGCGTGCGAAGCCGCAGCGGTGTGGATGTTCTGGGCGACGTCCCGATCGCTCGCCGATTCGCCACTGGCGTTGTTGCTCTACACCGTGCCGATGGCGTTCACGGTCGTCCTCGGAATGCTGACGACTGCCATGTCGGTCGTCTTCGCCTACACATACCTCGTCGTGGAGATTCAGGCGCGCCTGCCCGGAGCAGCGGCGCTCCTGCTGTCGCTGGCGGTCGCGGCCGGTACACGCTGGTTCGATGCACGCCGATTCGTCCTGCACGCGGGGCAGTGGATCTACCCACCGGATTTTCGCCCCCACTACCTGGGCATCGCGGATGCAATGTGGCCGTACGTGCGCGGGCTGGCCACGCTCGCCACGGTTGCACTGGCACTGCTCGGGGTGTTCGTGCAGGTGAGTCTGTTCGTCGGGCTTCACCGGCACGGTGAGAAGTTCAGGGACTCGAAGCGGTACCGCTTCTGGACCGCGGAATCCGAGCCGATCCCCTCGATCGTGGACATCGTCGCCGGCCGGCTCGGGAAACTGCGGCAACCTCCGGTTCCGGTGTCCGTCGTCGAACTCGACGAGCCGCACGTTGCCGGCGAACCCGAGGCGCCCGCGGCGGATCTGCGCCGGATGCCGGATCGGACCCGGTCGCGCAGGCTCGAGCGCCGGAACCGTCGCCGCACCCGGCGGGCCCAGCGACGCCGAAAGAGGTGATCGTGGGACTCGGGAATGAATGTCCGGAGCCGCCGGGCGTGCACCTCTACCGCGGGGACAATCCGGCCAGCGCATTTTCGACGAGCTTGTCCGCGTATTCCCTTGTCAGGGGCCCTGTCCCGAACAGCCAACGCTGGGTGAGCGGCGCGAAGATCGTGTCGAGCGCGAGGTCGAGATCGATGTTCGAGGCAAGCTGCCCCGCAGTGCGCGCGGCCCGCAGACGCTGCAGTTTCATTTCGCGCACCGGCGCCTCGACCCGCTGCCGGTATTCCTCCGCGAGCACGGGGTCGGACAGTACCGCCAGGGTCACGGCTCTCAGGGGTCGTTCGAACCGGGGATCGGTGAGCTCGGCGACGGTGGCGCGCAGGACGGTCCGGAGGTCGGCTTCGAGATCTCCGGTGTCGGGAAGCGCGACCGGCTGTTGCGGATCGTCGCCGGTGCTCAATCGCAGATACGCATCGAGCAGCACCGACCCCTTGGACGGCCACCACCGGTAGATGGTCTGCTTGCCGACGCCGGCGCGTGCGGCGATGGCCTCGATGGACAGCTTTGCGTATCCGACCTCGCCGACGATGTCGACGGCAGCGTCGAGGATGGCGGCGCGGGCGGCAGCGCTGCGCCGGGCGGTGGCCGGAGTGGTGCGGGCGGGCATGAGCGAAAGCGTAGCAACAAGACGAGACGGTCCGTCTTGACACCTGCTGCTCCGTGCCTCACTCTGAAGAATACGAGACGGTCCGTCTCGTCTCGACTTGCCGAGAGCTCAGGAGGCTTCATGCCCAGATCAACCCGTTCCCCACGCGTGTGGTTCGTCACCGGCGCCGGCCGCGGTCTCGGGCGCGCCTTCGTGAGGGCCGCCCTCGACGCCGGCGATCGTGTCGTTGCGGTGTCCCGCACCGCCGACAGCCTCGCCGACCTCGCCGCGGACCCGCGCGTGCTCACCCTGGTCGTCGACGTGACCGACCGGGCAGCGGTGTTCGCCGCCGTCGAACGGGCCCTCGAACGGTTCGGGCGGCTCGACGTCGTCGTCAACAACGCAGGCAACCTGTCGATGGGATTCGTCGAGGAATACACCGAGGAGCAGGCCCGTGCGCAGATGGAGACGAACTTCTTCGGCGCGCTGTGGGTCGTTCAGGCCGTCGCCCCGGTCCTGCGCGGCCAGGGGACCGGACATCTGGTGCAGATCTCGAGCATCGGTGGTGTCGTCACGGGCCCGACCGCGGGCCTCTACAGCGCGAGCAAGTACGCGCTCGAGGGAATGAGTGAAGCGCTCGCTGCCGAACTCGCGCCGTTCGGTGTCGCGGTCACCATCGTCGAACCCGGTGGTTATTGGACCGGGCTCTACGCCGCCATGGGGACAACCGAACCGCTCGCGGACTACGCGCAGATCCGGGAAGACCTCGCTGCACAGGCCGGAGGGGGCAGCGTCGACAGCGATCCGGCGCTCGCGGCCGCCGCGGTGCTGACCCTCGTCGACAGCGAGGACCCGCCGCTGCGGCTGATCCTCGGCGACGTGGTGCTGGACGCGGCCATCGAGGCCGCGCATCGCCGCATCGCCACCTGGACGGCATGGGCGGAGGTGAGCCGGGCCGCGGAACACGCGATCGCCGCGCCCGCCGGCCGACCGGCTCCGGCAGAGGCGTGATCGTTCGGAAACGACGCCGCCGGGACAGGCGATGCCCGTCCCGGCAGCGTTCGGGAACGTCCTACAGGCCGAGCGCGGCCTTGACCTCGACCAGCGACGGGTTGGTGGCGGTGCTGCCGTCCGCGTACTTCACGGTCGGGACGACGTGGTTGCCACCGTTGACGCTGCCGACGAACTCCGCGGCGGCCGGATCGGCCTCGATGTCGATCTCGGTGTACGCGATGCCGTTCGCATCGAGCTGCGTCTTCAGGCGCCGGCAGTAGCCACACCAGGTGGTCGAGTACATCGTGAGGGCGGGGTTTTCGGAGGTGGTCATGCTGGCGAGAACACCACATCGGGGCGGATCTGTTCCCGAGGGGGTGCCGAATGTGTTCTGCGCCACAGGCGTCGGGGGAGTCGCGGCACCGGGCTGTCGGGACGCACTGCCATGATGGAGGCCATGCGAGTGGATGCGGCGGTGGACGGGCTGGACCCGGAGCAGGCGGCGGCGGTACTCGCCCCGCGAGGCCCGGTATGTGTACTCGCAGGCGCCGGCACCGGCAAGACCCGCACCATCACCCGGCGCATCGCGCACCTCGTCTCCGCCGGCCACGTCTCCGCCGGCCAGGTCCTCGCGGTGACCTTCACCGCCCGCGCGGCGGGGGAGATGCGGTCACGCCTGCGTGCACTGGGCGTCGGCGGAGCTGGCCCCCAGGTACAGGCCCGCACGTTCCACGCGGCCGCGCTGCGGCAACTGCGCTACTTCTGGCCGCAGGTCGTCGGCGACATCCCGTGGCAGCTGCTCGACCGCAAGTTCGCGGTCGTGTCCCAGGCCGCGCACCGCGCCAAGTTCGCGACCGACACGGACACGGTGCGCGACCTGCTCTCGGAAATCGAATGGGCGAAGGGCTCGCTCATCGCGCCCGAGGACTATCCGGCCGCGGTCGCGCGGGTCCGCCGCGAACCTCCGGCCGAGGCTGCTCGGGTGGCGGCGGTCTACGAGATCTACGAGAAGCTCAAGGTCCGCGAGGAAGGGATGTACCTCGACTTCGACGACCTGCTGTTGCACACCGCGAGCGCGCTCGAGGAGAACAGCGCCGTCGCCGAGGAGTTCCGCGACCGCTACCGCTGCTTCGTCGTGGACGAGTACCAGGACGTCACCCCGCTGCAGCAGCGCGTCCTCGACGCGTGGCTCGGCGACCGCGACGACCTCACCGTCGTCGGCGACGCCAACCAGACCATCTACTCGTTCACCGGCGCCACCCCGAAGTATCTGCTCGACTTCACCCGGCGCTTCCCCGATGCGACGATCGTGCGCCTCGAACGCGACTACCGCTCCACCCCGCAGGTCGTCGACCTCGCCAACCGGGTGATCGGCGCGGCGCGCGGCCGTATCGCCGGCACCCGGCTGCAACTGATCGGGCAGCGCCCGCCCGGCCCCGAGCCGCACTTCGCCGAATACGACGACGAACCGGCCGAGGCCACCGCCGTCGCGAAGGCGATCGCCAAGCTGCTGCGCGACGGGGTCGACGCCGCGGAGATCGCGGTGCTGTATCGGATCAACGCGCAGTCGGAGGTGTACGAGCAGGCGTTCACCGAGGCCGGGATCCCGTATCAGGTGCGCGGCGGGGAAGGGTTCTTCCAGCGCGACGAGGTGCGGCAGGCCGTCAACGCGCTGCGGCAGGTGCACAACCGCGACGACCTGCCCGAGGAGTCCGGCCGGGGTGCCGGGCTCCTCACCCTAGTCCGCGCGGTCCTGGTGCCGCTCGGGCTCACCGACACCGAACCGGCGGGTGCGCAGGCCCGCGAACGCTGGGCGTCGCTGACCGCGCTCGTGCAGCTCACCGAGGAACTGCTCGAGCACCAGCCCGATCTCACCCTCGACGAGCTGCTGCGCGACCTCGCGGCCCGCGCCGAAGCGCGGCAGCCACCGACCGTGCAGGGTGTGACGCTCGCATCGCTGCACGCCGCCAAGGGCCTCGAATGGGACGCGGTGTTCCTCGTCGGGCTCACGGACGGCATGCTGCCCATCAGCCATGTCACCGGCGACAGCAGCACCCCGCCCGACGAGGCGGGCATCGAGGAGGAACGCCGCCTGCTGTATGTCGGGGTGACCCGCGCCCGCGTCCACCTGCACCTGTCGTGGGCGCTGTCGCGCAGCGAGGGCGGTCGCCGGTCGCGGCGCCGGTCCCGGTTCCTGCACGGGCTCATCCCCGAGGACTCGCCGGCCTCCCGCATCGCGACACCCCCGCCGTCGAAGAAGAAGCGGCCGCAGTGCCGGGCGTGCGGCAAGCCGCTGATGGGGTCGACGTCGACGATGCTCGGCCGGTGCGAGACCTGCCCGTCGAACCTCGACGAGGACCTGCTGGTGGCCTTGAAGAACTGGCGGCGGGAACGCTCGAAGGAGCAGAAGGTGCCGGCTTATGTCGTGTTCAGCGACAACACGCTCGTCGCGATCGCCGAGCAGCGGCCGGGCGACACCCGATCGCTGGTGGCGATTCCGGGGATCGGTGCGAAGAAGCTCGAGCAGTACGGCGAGGATGTGCTGGCGCTCGTGCGCGGCGAACGCACCGCGGACACTCTCGACCTCTGACGGTAAAACCGCAGGTAGAAAATAACTTGTGCGATCGACGACATCGAATCTAGGCTGGACGATGTTGTCACGGGAAGAGCTCGTGCGCGAACGATGTGAGGAGGTGGCCACGATGATCGGCTTCAAGGCAGCTGCTGCAGCACTGGCCGCCGCGCGCGTCGTGGCGCCGCTCGCTGCCGCACGGCAGGCGCATCGCCCCCGCGCCGCCGCTGCCTCGTCCGTGGCCCGAAGCCGGTTCCGGGAGATTCCCCGGTAACCCGCCCCATCGTTTCGGCCACGGACCCCGCTCAGCGGACCGTGGCCGTTCTTCTTTCCGGCCACCGGTTCGCTCTCATCATCCGAACCAGCCAGAAGGAGGCCCTTGTGCCGACCGCAACTGTGCCCACCACGACGACCGCGACCGTGACCGAGATCGGCGTCGCGCTCGACCGGACCGGGGCGGCACGTGTGCGTGAACTCCCGTGCCGGCAGGACAACCCGGACCTGTGGTTCGCCGAGACCCCGGCCGAGCTCGAGCAGGCCAAGGCGCTGTGCACCGACTGCCCCATCCGCACGCGCTGCCTCGCGGCGGCACTCGATCGCGCGGAGCCGTGGGGTGTGTGGGGCGGCGAGATCTTCGATCGCGGAACCGTCGTCGCACGCAAGCGTCCCCGGGGTCGCCCCCGGAAACAGTTGGTGTGCGCGTGAATTCGTGACCGACCCGGATCCGGTCCGGGGCCCTCGGGATCAGGGGATCACTCGAGGACCTCGGACCGGTCGTCCGTGAAGCCGGGCAACCATTCCGACAGGATCCGCATGTACGGCGCGTACGCGTCGAGCTGCGCGCAGATTCCCACCGAACCCAGCAGCACCCGGAACACACTCACGTACTCCGGCGGCAGGTTCAGCGTCCGCGCGGTGCGGAACTGCGGGCTCGAGAAATCGGTGGCCGTGCCGGCGGCCTTCTGCAGCCACGCCCGCGTGAAGTGGAACGATTCGGTGCGGATCGGATCGGTGAACGGCCGGAGGTAGTCCGCGATCTCGCGGTCCGTCACCTCCTTGCCGGGCAACACGAACCGATGCGAGTACAGCAGTTCGGTCAGCTCGTCGAACCGTTCCTCGACGGCCAGGCGCACCATCCGGCCCAGGACCGGCGGCAGCCCGTCGGGCATCGCCGCGGTCGCCCCGAAATCGATGATGCCCAGACGGCCGTCGTCGAGCAGCATGAAGTTCCCGGGATGCGGATCGCTGTGCAACAGCCCGACCACGGCGGGCGAGGCGAAATGGAACTCGGCGAGCAGCGCCCCCGCGCGGTTGCGCTGCTCGCGGGTGCCGTTCTGGATGATCGCCGACAGCGGTGTTGCCGAAAGCCATTCGGTCACGACCACTTTCGGTGCGCTCGCGACGACGTGCGGCACCACGAAGCGGGGGTCGCCGTCGAAGGCCCGGGCGAAGGCCCGCTGGTTGTCCGCCTCGATGCGGTAGTCGAGTTCCTCCTCCGTGCGGGCGGTCAACTCGTCGAGGACCGGACGCACGTCGGTCCCGGGCATGACCGTTCCGAACAGACCCGCGAATCGTTGCAGCGTGCGCAGATCCGCGCGCAACGCCTCGTCGGCACCCGGATACTGCACCTTCACGGCGACCTCGCGACCGTCGGACCACACCGCCCGGTGCACCTGCCCGATGCTCGCCGACGCTGTCGGCACGTCGTCGAACGAGGAGAAACGCTCGCGCCAGCGGGTTCCCAGCTGCTGATCGAGTACCCGGTGCACGGCCTTCGCGGGGAGCGGCGGCGCCTCGGACTGCAGCTTGGTCAGTGCCTCGCGATACGGTTCGGCGAACTCCTCCGGGACGGCAGCCTCCATGACGCTCAGTGCCTGCCCGAATTTCATGGCGCCGCCCTTGAGCTCGCCGAGAACGGAGAACAACTGCTCGGCCGCCTTCGCGGTCAGCTCGGCGTCGATCTCGTCGCGGTCGCCGCCGGCGAGTCGGCGTCCGAAACCGACTGCGGCGCGTCCGGCGATCCCGAGCGGGATGCTCGCCAGTTTGGCGGTGCGGGAAGAGCTCTTACGGGGAATCTCGGCCACGCCCACCATCATGCACGACCGGGCCCTGTCATCGGTGCGCACGTACACCGCGGATGCCGGAACCAACGGCGTGTCGTGAACCGGTGCGCGCCGAGGTCGACTTCGAGGGTGCGGTCGATCAGGATCGGCGTGTTCTCCGGCCGCCCGGCCGCGAGGGCGTCGATCTGTCCCACCGCGACCGCCGCGGTCGCGAGGACCGCGGCGGGGTCGGCGCGGCCGACCCGACCCCACAGCTGGGTCGCCAGGTGCGGCCACGCCGGATCCAGATCGGTGCGGGCCAGGTCCGCGCAACGCAGGCAACTGGTCCGGCCGGGGACCACGAACGGTCCGACGACACCGCACCCGTCCCGGAGCCGGACCGGCAGGTGCGGAATCCGGTGCCGCATGAGATCCACGACGAGATTCGGATCCGGCGTCAGATCGTCGGTGAGCAGCACGCAGTGCACGTTCCAGGTCGTGACGTCGCTGGTCTGCGGATACGAACCGGACCGCGAGACCCGCACCGACGACACCGTCAGGTGCGCGGCGACCGCGTCGGCGATCGGCCCGTCACCATGGATCCGCACCCGCGGCTCCGTGGTGACCGGGCCGGTGTGCGCCACGGGGTCCCGCAGCGCCCCGTACGCGACGAGATCATCGAGGATCGCGTCGACCGCGGCCGCGTCCATGCCGCGATCCGCGACGTGGGCGAGCACCGTCTCACGCGGGTGACGACCGTCGAGCATCCGCAGCACGGTGAGCAGATCGAACGTGTCGATGCCCTCCGGTGGGACCAGCAGGGCACCCGTCTCGGGTCCCCAGCCGAGCTGGACGGTGCCGTCCGGGCGGCGCAGCAGTTCGAGACAGGGGTCCAGGGCGGGGCCGGACGGGTGCGCAGGTGACGACGTCATGACGTCGAGCCTGACAGCCGCCGCGTCCGGCGACGCCCCGGATCACCGGGTTATCCACAGGCAGAAACCTGCTGCTGCCTGCGGAAACAGGATGTCAGGCCGATTCGTCGGGACCGGTCTCGCCGCCCTGACCGCCGCTGCCCTTCTCCTTCTCCGCGCGCTCGCGTTCCTCGACGGCCCGCAACTGGGCGATCGGATCGTCGAACGCCCCGGTGTCGCCGCCGAGAACCCGGTCGACGAATCCGGCCGGGCTGTCCAGGTCGGACGACTCGGGCAGCAGGTCCGGATGGGCCCACACCTTGTCCCGCGCCTCCGTACCCGCCTGCTCGGTGAGGGTCCGCCACAGCGCCGCGGCCTCCCGCAGCTTGCGCGGCCGCAGTTCGAGGCCGACCAGCGTGGCGAAGGTCTGCTCGGCGGGACCGCCCGACGCGCGCCGGCGACGCAGGGTCTCGCTCAGCGCCGACGCCCCGGGGATCCGGTCGCCGAGCGCGTCGGACACGACGGTCTCCACCCAGCCCTCGACGAGCGCGAGCAGTGTCTCGAGCCGTTCGAGCGCCTGCTTCTGTTCCGGGGTGGTCTGCGGTTCGAGGGCGCCCTGCTTGAGGATCTCCTCGAGCTTCGACGGATCGGTCAGCGCGGACGGGTCGAGGCCCTGCGCGAGATCCTCGATGGCGGAGAAGTCCATGCGGATGTTGCGGGCGTAGTCCTCGACGGTCGACAGCAGCCGCTGCCGCAGCCACGGCACGTGGCTGTACAGACGCTGGTGCGCCGCCTCGCGGGCGGCCAGGAACACCAGCACCTCCTGTGCGGGCTGCTCGAGGCCGTCACCGAACTTGTCGATCGCTTCGGGCAGCAGCGCCGCGGTCCCGGCCGGGCCGAGTGGCAGGCCGATGTCGGTGGAGGTCAGTACCTCCTTCGACAACTGGCCGAGCGCCTGACCGAGCTGGGAACCGAACGCGAGTCCGCCCATCTGCCCGAACATGCCGAGCATGGGGCCGGCCATCTGCCGGGCTTCCTCGGGCAGACCCTGGATCCACATGCCGTTGATCTGCTCGGCCACCGGATCGCACAGCCGCTTCCAGGTGTCGAGAGTGTTCTCGAGCCACTCGACCGGGGTCCACGCGACCGTGCGGGTCGCGCCCGCCGGGAGCGTCGTCGCACCGTCGAGCCACAGTTCCGCGAGGTGCGCCGCGTCGCGGATCGCGTCGGCTTCCCCGGACGAGACCGGCGTGAACGACCCGACCTGCTGCCGGGCCAGTTTCATGGCGACCTCGTAGTTCACCGGGCCGGTGCCACCGCTGCCCATCGCATTGCCCATTCCGCTGAGCATCTGGCCGAACTGGGAGATCATCTGGCCGAGCTGGGCCGGGTCGAAGCCCTGGGCGCCGAACGGGTTGGCGCCGGGGTCACCGCCACCGAACGGGTTCGCACCGCCCGGCAGCCCGAACCCGAACGGGAAGCCGCCGGACGCACCGCCCTCGGATCCGGACCCGCCGGTGCCGGAACTGTCGTCCTTCTTCCGGTCCGGGTCGTCGTCGGAGTTCGAGAAGCCGAAAGGCGTGTCGCTCATGTATTCAACGGTACAAGGCGTCCGAGGGCGATCGGTCCTGCGTGGTCACGCTGATCGCGAACATCGGCTGCCGCTACCCTGGACCGGGTGAATCGACGGTTCGTGACGCCGCTCGCGGTGCTGGTCCCCCTTCTGGCTCTGGTGGGTATCGCCACCAACGTGAAGGTTCCGTACGTGGCACTCGGCCCGGGGCCGACGTTCGACACACTCGGCGAGGCGGACGGCAAGCCCGTTGTACAGATCGACGGCATCGAACCCGACACGACCACCGGTCAGCTGCGGATGACCACTGTCGGTGTCAACGACCGGCTGACTCTCGCGCAGGCACTGACGGTGTGGATCAGCGACCGGTACGCGCTCGCCCCGCGCGAGACCGTGTATCCGCCGAATGTCAGCAAGGACGACGTCCGTGCCGCCGACCAGGCGCTGTTCACCCAGTCCGAACGCAGCGCCGAACTCGCCGCGCTGCACCACCTCGACCTGCCGGTGACCGTGCGGGTCGCGCAGGTCGGCGAGGACGCGCCCGCCACCGGAGTGTTCCGCGAGGGAGATCAGATCGTCGCGGTCGCGGGGGAGCCGGTGACCACGGCCGGCAGCGTGCAGCGCGCCGTCGGCGCGGTCGCACCGGGTACGGAACTGGCCGTCCAGGTCCGCCGCGACGGCATGGACGAGGACGTGCAGGTCACCGTCGCGGCGCGTCCGGGTGATCCGGAGAAGGGCTACCTCGGGATCACCACCGAAGAGGTGCCCGAGGTGCCGTTCACCGTCACCTTCAACCTCGCCGACATCGGCGGCCCCTCGGCCGGCCTGATGTTCAGCCTCGCCGTCGTCGACAAGCTCAGCCCCGGCCCGCTCAACGGCGGGCTCGCCGTCGCGGGCACCGGCACCATCGACTCGGACGGCAAGGTCGGACCGATCGGCGGCATCACCCACAAGCTCGACGGCGCGGTCGACGACGGCGCGACCCACTTCCTGGTGCCCGCGGACAACTGCGCCGAGGCACTCACCGACGTCCCCGACGGGCTACAGCTGATCCGGGTCGAGTCGCTCGACGACGCGATCGACGCACTCGCGACCGTCGCCGCCGGTGGAGACGTACCGACCTGCGCCTGACCGCGGGACGTCAGTCCTCGTCGGGTTCGAGCGTCGCGTAGAGCGCGGCGACCAGGTTCGGCGCCAGGTTCTCGTAGGTGCGCAGTTCGATGCCCGCGAACGGATCCTCGTCGTCGGTGGGACGTAGCTGCAGCAGGCACAGCGACGGCCCGTCGCGCAGCACTCCTGCGATCAGGCGCGCGTCACGCCGCTCGGGATGACTGTGCGCCGCCAGCCGGGCCGCCTCGTCCGCGGCGTGCGCGTCGGCCAGCCGCGGCGCGAGCGCGTCGTCGAGATCGGACTCTGCGCCGGGCGGCAACACCACGATCTCCTGGACCAGCACACACCCGGCCACCGACGACGGCCAGCTGGTCGTCGCCAGGAACTCGTCGAGCGCGGGACTGCCGCCCTCGACGTCCTCGGGGAAGGAATCCTGCTCGATCGGGGTGTATTCGCTGCCCTCGTCGAGCCGGTCGCCGAGCGATGGTTCCTCCGCAGCCAGCAGCGCGGTCGGGACCAGCGCGAACATCACCGGCGGACGGCCCCAGCCGTCGGCGTCGACGAAGTCGACGATCTCGCCGACGCAGCGGCGCAGGCCTTCTTCGGAGGGGACGGGAAGATGCTCACTCACCGTCTTATCCTTGCACCGTGAGCCTGCGGTGGGTCACCGCGGCTCACGGGACCGGTTCCGTGAGTCCGCCGATTCGGCGGCAGGAGCGATTCGTTCCGTAGAGTTGGGGCGAAACGGTCACCGGTGTACGCGCGACGCGCGGTGCACGGGGGCGAGCAACTGCGGCGTGATCCGGCGTCGCCGAAGAGTTGGGAGTGTGACACGTGGGAATGAGGCCCCCCTCAGGGGTACCCACCCTGTCCAAACGCAGCAAGGTTCTGCTGATCCTCGCGCTGGTGGTGGCGGCCTTGTTGTTGCTCGGTCCCCGGCTCGTCGACGCATACACCAATTGGCTGTGGTTCGGTGAGGTGGAGTACCGCGACGTGTACGTCAAGGTGCTGGTGACCCGCATAGTCCTGTTCGTGGTCGCCTCGCTCTTCGTCGGCGCCGTCGTGTGGCTTGCGATGCTGCTGGCCTATCGATCCCGGCCGGTGTTCGTGCCCACGGCCGGCCCCAACGACCCGGTCGCGCGGTACCGCACCACGGTGATGACCCGCATGCGCATGTTCGGGCTCGGCATCCCGATCGTGCTGGGTCTGCTGTCGGGCCTGGTCGCGCAGGCCAGCTGGGTCACCGTGCAGATGTTCTTCAACGGCGGCTCGTTCGGCACCGTGGATCCGCAGTTCGGCCTCGATGTCGGGTTCTACGCGTTCGACCTGCCGTTCTACCGGTTCCTGCTGAACTGGATGTTCGTCGCGGTGATCCTCGCGCTCATCGCGAACCTGGTCACCCACTACATCTTCGGCGGCATCCGGCTCGCCGGCCGCGGCGGCAACGTCAGCCGTGCCGCGCGGATCCAGCTCGCGGTACTCGCCGGTGTGTTCGTCGCGCTCAAGGCGATCGCGTACTGGCTGGACCGGTACACGCTGCTGTGGAGCGGCCGCAAGGAACCCACGTTCACCGGCCCTGGCTACACCGACATCCACGCGGTGCTGCCGGCGAAGCTCATCCTGCTGGCCATCGCGGTGATCTGTGCGATCGCCTTCTTCGCGGCGATCGTGCTGCGGGATCTGCGGATCCCGGCGCTGGCCACCGCGCTGCTGGTGCTCTCGTCGATCCTCGTCGGCGCGGTGTATCCGCTGGTCGTCGAGCAGTTCTCGGTGCGCCCGAACGCCGCGGACAAGGAATCCCCGTTCATCGAACGGAACATCGCCGCGACCCGCGAGGCGTACGGCATCACCGACGACAAGGTGGAGTACCGGGACTATCCCGGGGTCGGCACCGCGTCGCCGAGCGAGGTGCCCGCAGACCTGACGACCATCGCGAACACGCGCCTGCTCGACCCGAACGTGCTGCCGCGCACGTTCACCCAGCAGCAGCAGCTCAAGAACTTCTACGGGTTCCCGCAGTCGCTCGACATCGACCGGTACAGCGTGGAAGGGAAGGTCGAGGACTACATCGTCGCTGCCCGCGAGCTGTCCCCGTCGAGCCTGACCGGCAACCAGACCGACTGGATCAACCGCCACACCGTGTACACGCACGGCAACGGCCTGGTCGCCGCGCCGGCGAACCGGGTCAATGCGGCCGCCAGCGAATCGGCCGAGGAAGCCGCCAACAGCAACAGCGGCTACCCCGTGTACATGGTCAGCGACCTCGCCTCGCTCAAGTCCGACAGCCAGGTGATCCCCGTCGAGCAGCCGCGGATCTACTTCGGTGAGGTCATCGCGCAGGCGAATCCGGACTACGCGATCGTCGGTGCGGCCGGAGACTCCGGGCCGCGCGAGTACGACACCGACACCGACAAGTACACCTACGACGGGTCCGGTGGCGTCTCGATCGGGAACTGGTTCAACCGGCTCGCGTTCGCCGCGAAGTACGCCGAGCGCAACATCCTGTTCTCCGGCGCGATCGGCGAGGATTCGAAGATCCTGTTCAACCGAGACCCCCGCGACCGTGTCACCAAGGTCGCGCCGTGGCTGACCGCCGACGGCGACGCCTACCCGGCAGCGGTGAACGGCCGGATCGTGTGGATCGTCGACGCGTACACCACGCTCGACAACTATCCGTACGCGCAGCGCAGTTCCCTCGAGGGTCTCGTCGAGGACAGCATCGACCAGAACACCGGCCGGTTGCTGCCCCGCAAGGAGGTCTCGTACATCCGCAATTCGGTGAAGGCCACCGTCGACGCGTACGACGGAACGGTCACCCTGTACCAGGTCGACGATCAGGACCCGGTCCTGAAGGCGTGGATGGGCGTGTTCCCGAATGCGGTGACCCCGCAGGAGGCGATCACCGACGAGTTGCGCTCGCACTTCCGGTACCCGGAGGACCTGTTCAAGGTGCAGCGCGAGATGCTCGCGAAGTACCACGTGGACGACCCGCGTGAGTTCTTCACGAACAACGCGTTCTGGTCGGTGCCGTCGGATCCCACCGTGGAGACGAACGCCAACCAGCCGCCGTACTACGTGCTCGTCGGCGACGAGGAGACGGCTGCGCCGTCGTTCCGGCTGAGCTCGGCGATGGTCGGCTACAACCGGCAGTTCCTGTCGGCGTACATCTCGGTGGACGCCGACCCGAAGGACTACGGGAAGTTCACGATCCTGCAGTTGCCGACGGACACCCAGACGTTCGGTCCCGAGCAGACGCAGAACGCGATGATCTCCGATACCCGCGTGGCGTCGGAACGGACGCTGCTCGAGCGGTCGAACCGCATCCACTACGGCAACCTGCTGACCCTGCCGATCGCGGAGGGCGGCATCCTGTACGTCCAGCCGATGTACACCGAACGCAACTCGACCGGTGGCAGCACGTCGACGTTCCCGCAGCTGTCGCGGGTGCTCGTGAGCTATCGCGAACCGGGACAGGGCGGTGGCGTGCGCATCGGCTACGCCCCGACGCTGGCAGGCGCGCTGGATCAGGTGTTCGGTGGTGGCGTCGGCAATGCGGCCACCGCACCGGGCGGCGAATCGGCACCGACCGCACCGGCGGAGCCGGGCGCGAACGGTGAAACGGCGCAGGGGTCCGTGCCGCAGCCCGCACCGCAGCCGGCGGCACCGGCTCCGGTGCCCGCGGACCGGGCCGCCGCGGTGAACGAACTCGACGCCGCACTGAGCGAGCTGAGCAACGCGCAGCGCAGCGGTGACTTCGCGGCCTACGGCCGGGCCCTGGAACGGGTCCAGCGGGCGGTCGACGCCTACCAGGCGACCGGCGGCTGATCGGTAGATTCACGGACGACGAAGCCGGGCCCCGCACTCAGTGCGGGGCCCGGCTTCGTCGCGTTCGGTCAGCGGCCGGCGACGTCGATCAGCTGCTGGAACTGTGCGCCGAGACCGTTCTGCTCGGCGAGGACGCGCGCGGTGTCGATGGCCTGCTGGACCTGGTCGCCGGGCACGGGGACCTCGGGCGCGACCGGAGCAGCCGGGGCCGGCGCCGGGGCAGGGGCCTCGGGAGCGGGCGCGGGAGCGGACTCGGTGGTCAGGTACTGACCGCACACCGGCCACGCACCGGGACCCTGGGACTGCAGGGTGTTCTCGGCGACGCGGATCTGCTCTTCCTTCGAGGCGGTGTGCGGGCTGCCGGTGCCGCCGTTGGCGGTCCAGGTGCTCTGCGAGAACTGGAGGCCGCCGTAGTAGCCGTTGCCGGTGTTGATGGACCAGTTGCCGCCGCTCTCGCACTGGGCGACGCCGTCCCAGTTGTGGGTGGCCGCGGAGGCGGTGCCGGTGGCCAGGCCGACGGGGAGGGCGACGAGGGCGCCGGTGACGACGGCCATGCCGAGGCCGCGCTTGCTGAACAGAGTGGTCATGCGGGTGGATCCTCTCCGCGCTCGCTGACGGCGGCGGGCCCTGGCGTCCTCGTCGCACACCGGATTCGGCGTGGATCGGGAGCGGGCGCGTGTCGTGGCCGCGTCCCTGCCCCTCGAAGGATTCGTAGGCACCGGATCCTGCGGGGCAGGGTGTCAGCAGCGGCAGTCCGGTGTTGGCCCGGTGGTTTCGGGCCGGGACCGACCGTACAGAGCGGTCGCGTCGGGGTACACCCACCCGATTCGGCGGACGCGTGTCCAACTGGTGAGACCGTGGACCGTCATTTCCCCAGGTCGATGGTCGAAAATAACGGTCTACCACCCGTTCTGTTACATGCCCGTTATGTGAAATGAATCATGCATGAAATGTGACCCCCGTCACTTCTGTTCGTCTGCCGTTTCGGGTGGCGGACACCGATTTTCGGTCCGGCGGGCCGACGGGTGCCGTCGCCCGGAGGTGACGGTGCAGGCGATTTGCCTTCGGTTCGAACGCTCGTGTAACTTCGTTTCTGCAACGCGGGGTGGAGCAGCTCGGTAGCTCGCTGGGCTCATAACCCAGAGGTCGCAGGTTCAAATCCTGTCCCCGCTACCACCGGACGGCCGGCATCCGAATTCGGATGCCGGCCTTTCCTTTTGCCTGCGTCGAGGCACGGATCCCCCGCGTCCGCCCCCTTTTTTCCGAGCGAATGTACCGTTCGCTCGGTTGAAGGAGCTGAGCGATACATTCGTTCGGAGGGATGCGGTCAGACCTCCATGTCGACGAGCACGCGGCGGAGCAGCTTGCCCGTCGCGTTGCGGGGGAGTTCCTCGAGGAAGATCACGTCGCGGGGCACCTTGTAGCGCGCCAGGTTCGCCTTCACGTACGCCTTGATCTCCTCGGGGTCTCGGGCCGCTGTCGGTGTGGGGACCACGAACGCCCGCAGGCGGGCGCCGAAATCGGGATCCTCGACCCCGACGACCGCCGCGTCGAGCACGTCGTCTCGTTCGACCAGCAGGTTCTCCACCTCCAGCGGATACACGTTCTCCCCGCCGGAGATGATCATGTCGTCGTCGCGGCCGTCGACGAACAGGTAGCCGTCGGCGTCCCAGTGACCGACGTCGCCGGTCGAGAGCAGACCGCGGATGCGTTCCTTGTCGCGTCCGTCCGTGTAGCCCTCGAAACTCAACCCGCTGGCGGCGAAGATGCGCCCGGACACGCCGGGTTCGGTGAGGGGGTTACCTGCGTCGTCGAGGATCTCCACCCGGCAGGACAAGGGTGGGCGGCCGGCGGTTCCGGGCGCGCGCCGCAGGTCCTCGGGTGTTGCGACCGTCGCGACCGCGCACTCGGTCGACCCGTAGAGGTTGTGCAGGACGTCGCCGAACGCCTCGCGGGTGCGCCGACACAGGTCGGGGGACAGGGCCGACCCGGCAGCGAAGATGATCTTCAGGCTCGAGGTGTCGAATTCCGCGATCTTCCCGATGCCGAGGTCGAGGATCCGCTGCAGCATCGTGGGCACGACGACCAGCACGTTCGCGCGTTCGCCCTCGATGAGCCGCAGGGTCTCGAGCGGATCGAATCGACGCGTCATGATCACCGTCTGCCCCAGCCCCAGGGCCATCGCCATCTGGGAGACCCCGGTGCCGTGGAAGGCGGGCGCGGCCATGAGCATCCTCTGGCCGCGACGCAACGGAACCCGGTCGAGGAACTGCGCCGATGTGAACGGCGAGGTCCGACCGCGCGGCGCGCCCTTGGGGGTGCCGGTGGTACCGCTGGTGAGCAGGACGAATCCACCCGGTTCCGACGGTGCGGGGACCGGCGACCGATCGAACTTGTCGATCAGCGATTCGATGGCCGGCGCGCCGGGAACCGTCTCGTCCTGCCACGACAGGTAGGTGCGGGTGCCCGTGGGCAGGGCAGCGGCCGCGACGGCGAACTCGGAGTCGAACACGAACGTCTCGACGTTCTCGCGCGCCGCGATGTCGGCGAGCTGGCGGGGTGCGAGTCCGGTGTTCATCAGCACGAGGCGCGTGCCGAGCTTCGCGGATGCGAGCATCGTCAGGAGCAGGCCGCGATGGTTGCGCGCCATCACGCCCAGCGAAGTGCCGGGGCGGATGCCGTCGGCCTGCCAGGCTCGCACCAGCGCGTTGGACATGCCTTCGAGGTTCCGGTAGCTCACCGCGCCGCGTTCGTCGATGATCGCCACGGCTTCGAGGCCGTGCGCGACGTCGGCGTGCACCGGCCCGGCGAACGGTCCGTACTTGCGAACCGCAAGGAGCTTGGACACCGTGTGGTCGACCCGGGGAAACGGCAGCAACCCGGCGCGATGCATGATCACGAGCGATCCGACGGTGTCGGTGACCTTTCTGGCGAGATCCTGCGCCGACATACGACACCTCCTGTATCCGATGGATGTCCTCACATCGTGACGCACATCACATTCGTGGGGGTGTCTTTCTGCTCGGATGGCGCGCGAAGGGAAATGCCCGTGTCGGTGGTCGATGACAGGGTGGACGTGTGCTGGAGCTGACCGCCGACGCGGCCCGACGCGTCGTTCTCGCCGCCCAGGGTTTCGCGGACCGCCGCCCCGGCGGCCGCGCCACACGCCGCCACGTGCTGCGCGCGGTTCAGCGCACGTCGCTGCTTCAACTCGACTCGGTGTCGGTCGCCGTCCGCGCGCACTACATGCCGGTGTTCAGCCGGATCGGTGGTTACGACCGCGAACTCCTCGACGCCGCCGCCTGGAAGAACACGAGCCGGTCACCGCGCGCCCTCGTCGAATACTGGGCGCACGAGGCCGCGCTGATTCCCGTCGAGGACTGGCCGCTGATGCGGTGGCGCATGAACCGCTACTCCCACGGCCGCTGGGCAGGGGAACGACGTGTGGTGGAGCGGAATCCCACGCTGGGCAGGGATGTGCTCGACGTCGTCAGGGAGGTCGGTGCCGCCACCGCCGGTGACATCGAACGGCACCTGCGGATCACGCCGCAAGGCCGCGGCGGGCCGTGGTGGGGACGCACCGAGACGAAGGTGATCTGCGAGCAGCTCTTCGCCTCCGGCGCGTTGTCGGTCGACCGGCGGGTCGGCTTCACCCGGCACTACGACCTGGCGGAACGGGTCCTTCCCGGCGACGTGATCGGGGTGGAGATCGACGAGCGCGACGCGGTCCGCGAGCTCGTCCGGCGCTCGGCACGCTCGCTGGGGGTGGCCACCACCGCAGATCTGCGCGACTACTACCGGCTCTCGGTGGAGCAGAGCGCGGCGGCCGTGGCCGATCTCGTCGACGAGGGCGCGCTCGTGCCCGTGACCGTGCGCGGCTGGTCCGACCCAGCCTACCTGGATGCCGACGCCCGGATCCCGCGACGCGCGCACGGTACGGCGCTGCTCTGCCCGTTCGATCCGCTCGTCTTCTGCCGGCCGCGCACCGAGCGGCTCTTCGGCTTCCGGTACCGCATCGAGATCTACACGCCCGCCCACAAACGCGTACACGGTTACTACGTCTTCCCGTTCCTGCAGAACGGCGAGCTCGTGGGTCGGGTCGACCTCAAAGCCGACCGCGGAGCCGACGCCCTGCGCGTGCCGGGCGCGTTCGTCGAACCGGGCCGCGACACGGGGGAGGTCGCGGAATCACTCGCCGTCGAGTTGCGGGAGATGGCGACCTGGCTGGGGCTGTCCGATGTCGTGGTCGGGGACCGCGGAGACCTGGTGGCCGAGCTGGCGGCGCGCATCTGACCACGGCCCAGGTTTCGTGAGTGAACAGGACGGGCATCTGCATCGCATGACGCCCCAGGTCGGCACGACTTCGCCCACGGACTCGATCCGCTCGACGGTTGTCGCACTGAGTGCGGTCGTCGCGGTGCTCTGTTCGTTCCTCGGCTCGGGAGCGGTTGCCGGAACTCCGATCTCGGAGGCGGCGGGAGGAGCATTGTCGGCCGATGCGACGGCCGTCGCGCCCGGTGGCGCCGCCTTCTCGATCTGGACGCTCATCTATCTCGGGTTGATCGCGCTCGCGGTGTGGCAGGCGTTGCCGCAGCAGCGTGCGAACCCGCGTCAGCGACAGGCAAGATGGTGGATCGCCGCTTCGATGCTGCTCTACGCCGCATGGATCCTTGCCGTGCAGTTCGATCTGGTGTGGCTCAGCGTCGTGGTCATCACGGCGCTGCTCGGGGTTCTGGCGAGGGTTTTCGTGCTGCTCACGGCAACCCGGCCGGAGTCCAGGCTCGAAGCGGTGGTGGTCGACGGCACCATGTTCGTGTATCTGGGCTGGGTTGCGGTCGCGACGGTGGCGAACATCGCCGCCGCGTTGCAGGCCGACCGCCTCGACCCCCTGGATCTGGGAGCGAACGCGTGGGGAGTGATCGTCCTCGCGCTGGTGGCCGTGGTGTCGGTGTTCCTTGCCGTTGTCGGACGCGGGCGGCTCGCGGTCACGGCAGCGATCGTCTGGGGGCTGATGTGGATCGCGCTGGCCCGCATCGACTCCGACGGCTGGCAGTCCACCCCGGCCGCGGTGGCCGCGACCGTGGCCGCGGTCGTAGCGGCAGGGTCGGCTGTCGTCGTCCGGATTACGACGTCGCGAGCGGAATCGCGATTCTGACCACGGCAGCAACTTTCGCTCCCGCGGAACCTCGCCGGTAGGTTCCTCGGCATGCCCGAACAGCGCGACGAGAATCGACCGCACCCTCCCCACGGCTGGAGCCTTCCGAGCGACGACCCGGACCACTGGGATCGAGTGCGTGCCAACCTCGTTCTGGGGCAGCGATTGTCCGGAACCGTCACTCTGATCCCACGACTGGGCACGATCGGCATCTTCGTAGACCTCGGTCTGCCCGTCGGCGGATTCGTCGACGTACTGCTGCTTCCCGACGACACCGGCAGCTGGCCCGCCGAGGGGACCGTCACGGACTTCCTCGTGTGGTGGATGGACCCGGTGAGGCCTCAGATACGCCTGGTCCCCGCCGAATCCCGCTTCCGTCGTGAGGACTTCGACACCTGGTCCCTCACCCACGCCCCCACCGGCGACCCGCGGGTTCTCGAATCCTTCCGATTCGACCCGTGAGCCACTGGAGGTCGAGCGAAACCGGTCGGGCCACCGTGGCGCCCCGGACCGGTTTCTCGCGCCCGACCCGCTTACTTGAGTTCGGAGGACGACTTGCCGAGCAGGCGTCGCGCCACGATGAGCTGCTGAATCTGCTGGGTGCCCTCGAAGATGTCGAGAATCTTCGAGTCGCGTGCCCACTTCTCGAGCAGCGGCCGCTCCGAGTAGCCGTAGGTGCCGGCGAGTTCGACGGCCTTGAGCGACACCGCGGTCCCGGTGCGTCCGGCCTTCGCCTTCGAGATGGACGCCTCGAGCGAGTTCGGCTTCTTGTTGTCGGCCATCCACGTGGCGCGCAGCGCAAGCAGGTAGGACGCTTCCCAATCCGCCTCGAGCGCCAGGAATTCGGCGGCCGCGGCGTGCTGGTTGTTCGCCGGGATGTCGTACGACACCTCGACCCCGGCCTCGGACAGGATCGCGCGCAGTTCCTCGAGCACGGCCCGTCCCAGGCCGATCGCCATACCGGCGACGATCGGGCGGGTGTTGTCGAAGGTCTGCATGACGCCCGCGAAGCCCTGCTCGACGTTCACCTCGGGGGAACCGAGGATGTTGTCCTTGGGGATTCGGCAGTTCTGCAGAACCAGGACCGCGGTGTCGGATGCCCGGATGCCGAGCTTGTGCTCGAGCCGGGCGACGCTCAGTCCCGGTGCGTCGCGCGGCACCACGAACGACTTGATCGCCGCGCGACCCTTGGACCTGTCCACGCTGGCCCATACGACGACGTGCGTCGAACGCTCACCGGCGGTGACGAAGATCTTCTCGCCGTTGAGGACCCACTCGTCGCCGTCGAGAACGGCGGTGGTGGTCACGGCCGCCGAGTCGGAGCCGAAACTCGGTTCGGTGATCGCCATCGAGGCCCACACCTTGCCGAACCGTTCGAGCTGTTCGTCGGTGGCGACCGCGGCGATCGCCGAGTTGCCCAGGCCCTGGTAGGGGATGGACAAGGTCAGTCCGACATCGCCCCAGCAGGTTTCGATGACGTTGAGTAGACCGGCCATGTTGCCACCGTTGGCGTTGCCGCCCTTGGCGTCCTGCTTCTTCGCGTCGCGCCCGAGCGCGGCGCCGGCCGCGCCCTGCCCGGAGTCGTTGAGCCCCTCGACCATTGCGGCCATCGTGTCGAGCTCGACCGGGTAGACGTGCTCGGCGAGGTCGTACTTGCGGGAGACCGGGCGGAAGATCTGCGCGGCGACCTGATGGGCCTGATTCGCAGAGGCCTTGAGCTTCTTCGGAAGTTCGAGATTGATCATCTACAGATTCCTTGTTCGGGTCGGACCGCTCAGATGAGGACGATGCCCTCGGCGACGCCGACGGCACGCAGGTCGCGGTACCAGCGCTCGACGGGATGTTCCTTGGTGAAACCGTGGCCGCCGAGCAACTGCACGCCGTCGAGGCCGATCTGCATGCCCTTGTCGGTCGCGAGCTTGCGGGCCAGCGCGGCCTCGCGGCCGAACGACAGGCCCTGTTCCGCGCGGGAGGCGCCGCGCAGGGTGACGAGGCGGATGCCGTCGAGCTCGATCTTGATGTTGGCGACCATGAACGCCACCGCCTGGCGGTGGCTGATCGGCTCACCGAACGCCTGGCGCTCGTTGACGTAGGGGATCACGTAGTCGAGCACGGCCTGGCCGGTGCCCATCGCGAGCGAGGCCCAGCCCAGACGTGCCAGACGCACCGCGTCGGCGTACTGCTCGGCACGCAGATCCGCGGCGGCGGTGTCGAGCGACTCGGTTCCGTCCGAGCCGAGCAGCGCCGACTGCGGTACCGCGACGTCGTTCAGGTGCAGCCGGCCGAGGCCGGCGGCGCGCAGGCCCATGCTGGGATCGGCCTCGACGACGACGCCCTTGCTCTTGGCCTCGACGATGAACAGGGCCGGGCGGCCGTCGAGTTCGGCGGCGACGACGAAGAGTTCGGCGCTGCCCGCGGCCGGGACGAACGACTTGACGCCGTTGAGGCGGTAGCCGCTGGGGGAGCGCACGGCCTTGGTCTGCAGCGCGAACGGATCGAACAGGGCGCGCGGCTCGGCGATCACGACGGACGCCTGCGGCACGTCGTCGCTCGCGAATGCGGGCAGGTAGGTCTTCTGCTGCTCGTCGCTGCCCCACTGGGTGAGCGCGACGGCGACGCCGCTGGGCGCGAGGATCGGCAGCGCCAGGCCCATGTCGCCGTGCGCAAGTGCTTCGGCGACGAGTGCGTTGGTGACGGTGCCGCGCTCGGTGGCGGCGCCGTCGAACGCCTCGGGGACGTTGACGAGGGTGATGCCGAGCTCGGCGGCGCGGGCGAGCAGGTCGGCGGGCGCCGCTGCGGCCGCGTCGGCGTCGTGGGCCGCGGGCCGGAGGATCTCGGCCGCGAACTCTCGGACGGTCTCGGCGATCATCTGCTGATCGTCGGTGGGGGTCAGGTCGAAGAAGTCGCTCTTCTTCGGTGCGTCGAGGCGCTGCGGCGCACCACCGCCGGAGACTCGCTTGAACGCGCGTGTGGCGGCGCCGAGCGTCTTGAAGCCGGTCTTGGTGGACTGGTACGTGGCCCGGTCGATGGCCTGACGGAAGTTGTAGCGATCCGCCAGCTCCGAACCGGTGATCCGCGTGAGCACGCGCATCGCGGCGCCCATGACGTCCCGCTTCACCGGGTTCAGGCCGACCGCAGACGTATCGCGTCGGGGGGTCCGGGCCACACTGTCTTGCTTGCTCATGATCACCAGAAGTCTCTCGAGGGGATCGGACCCCACCAACCTTACTCCGGAGTAAGAAGAGTGTCTACTGCGGAGTAAGAAGCTTCCGGCGACCGCGCCGCCGCAGGTCAGTGAGCCGGGCGCAACCTCGCGAGCACGTCGTCGTGCAGGGCCGAATTGGTCGCGACGGCGCTGCCGCCGTGCGGGCCGTCCACGCCCTCGACGTTGGTGAACCGGCCCCCGGCCTCGCGGACCAGCACATCGAGCGCGGCCAGGTCCCACAGCGAGACCTCCGGCTCGAGCGCGATGTCCAGGGCACCCTCCGCGAGCAGGCAGTACGAGAAGAAGTCGCCGTACGCGCGGACCCGCCACACCTCGTCGGTCAGGGCGATGAACTCGTCGCGCAGGCCGCGGTCACGCCAGCCCGACAGGCTCGAGAAACTCAGCGACGCCGACTCCGTGCGGGTCACCTCCGACACCGCGATTCGGCGCGGCGCCCCGCCCTCGAAGGACGTCCACGCGCCCTGTCCCGCGACCGCCCACCACCGGCGGTTCAGGGCCGGTGCGCTGACCACTCCGACCACCGGCACGCCGTCGTCGAGCAGCGCGATCAGGCTGGCCCACACCGGCACCCCGCGCACGAAGTTCTTGGTTCCGTCGATCGGGTCCACCACCCACTGGCGGCCGGAGAACACCGCGTCGCCGCCGAACTCCTCGCCGAGCACCGCGTCCGCCGGCCGCTCGGCACCGAGCACCTCGCGGACCAGGCGCTCCACCGTGAGATCCGCGTCGGAGACCGGGGTCAGGTCCGGCTTGTCGCTCACCTTCAGGTCCAGCGCGCCGAAGCGGGCGCGGGTGACGGCGTCCGCCTCGTCGGCGATACGCAGGGCGAGGTCCAGGTCGGCGGTGAAGTCGGTGGTCATGCCCAGAACGCTAGCCGGTAACCTTGGCAATCGTGCATCCCGATGTTTCCGCAGACCTGGCCGAGCTCGCGACCACCCTCGAGACCGTGGAGACGGTCCTCGACGTGGAGGAGCTGCGCCGTCGAATCGACGAACTCGAGCACCAGGCCGCCGACCCCGAGCTGTGGAACGACCAGGAGCACGCGCAGCAGGTCACCAGCCAGCTCTCGCACGCCCAGGGCGAACTGCGTCGCGTCGAGGAGCTGCGCTCGCGGCTCGACGACCTGCCGGTGCTCTACGAGCTCGCCGAGGGCGAGGAGGGCGACGACCGCGCCGCTGCGCTCGCCGACGCCGACGCCGAACGCGCGGCACTGCGCGCCGACATCGAGGCGATGGAGGTGCGCACGCTGCTGTCCGGTGAGTACGACCAGCGCGACGCCCTCGTGAACATCCGGGCCGGTGCCGGTGGTGTCGACGCCGCCGACTGGGCCGAGATGCTCATGCGCATGTACATCCGCTGGGCGGACAAGCACGGCTACGCCGTCGAGGTCTACGACACGTCCTACGCGGAAGAAGCCGGCATCAAGTCGGCGACCTTCGCGATCAAGGCGCCCTACACGTACGGCACGCTGTCCGTCGAAATGGGCACCCACCGTCTCGTGCGCATCAGCCCCTTCGACAACCAGGGACGTCGCCAGACCTCGTTCGCCGAGGTCGAGGTCCTGCCGGTCGTGGAGACCACCGACCACATCGACATCGACGAGAACGACGTGCGCGTCGACGTGTACCGGTCGTCCGGTCCCGGTGGCCAGTCCGTCAACACCACCGACTCCGCGGTGCGCCTGACCCACATTCCCACCGGCATCGTCGTGACCTGCCAGAACGAGAAGTCGCAGCTGCAGAACAAGGTCTCGGCGATGCGCGTGCTGCAGGCCAAGCTGCTCGAACGCAAGCGTCAGGAGGAGCGCGCCGAGATGGACGCGCTCAAGGGCGACGGCGGCAGCTCGTGGGGTAACCAGATGCGCTCGTACGTGCTGCACCCGTACCAGATGGTCAAGGACCTGCGCACCGAGTACGAGGTCAACAATCCGTCGGCGGTGCTCGACGGTGAGATCGACGGATTCCTCGAAGAGGGCATCCGGTGGCGCATGCGCGAGAACCAGAACCAGTAACCGATCGTCCCGGTAACCGATCGACCCGGTACTTCACAGACCCCAGGGAGGACCCCCTCTGTTTCCCGGTAGAACGCTGCTCGACTGGCTGACCACCAACGGCCTGCTGATCGCCCTCACGGTGCTCGGCGCCGTCATCATCGCCCGGTTCGTGAGCTGGGGCGGGAACCGGATCACCAGGAACATCGACGAGAAGTACCAGGAGTCGGACGACCTGGTGCGGTCGGAGGCATCCAAGCACCGGCACTCGGTGGCCCAGGTCGTGCGGTGGGTCGTCATCACCTTCATCTACATCGTGGCGACGCTGAAGGTGTTCGACTACCTGCAGCTGCCGATCGGCAGTCTCGTCGCGCCGGCGACCGTGCTCGGTGCGGCGCTCGGCTTCGGCGCGCAGCGCATCGTGCAGGACATCCTCGCGGGATTCTTCATCATCACCGAACGCCAGTACGGGTTCGGCGACACCGTGCAGATCTCGGTCACCGGATCCTCGCAGGACGCGGTCGGCACCATCGAAAACGTCACGCTACGGGTGACGCGGCTGCGCAACTCGGCCGGTGAGGTGATCATCGTGCCCAACGGCCAGATCAACAAGGCGATCAACCTGTCCAAGGACTGGGCGCGGGCGGTCATCGACGTGCCGGTGCCGGTCACCGCGGACATCTCCGAGGTCAACGAGATCCTGCACGATGTGGGTGTGGCCGCCTACAAGGACGGGAAGCTGCGGGAACTGCTGCTCGACGAACCGAGCGTGATGGGTGTCGAGAGCCTCGAGGTCGACCAGGTCAGCATCCGGGTCGTCGCGCGGACCCTGCCCGGCAAGCAGTTCCAGGTGGGCCGCGCCCTGCGGGCACGCATCGCCGCCGCGCTGCGACGCAAGGGCATCACCGTGACACCGCAACTCGACACCGTGTCGGTCGTCAATCGGTCGGAGGAGGTGGACGCATGAGCGAGGCGAACAAGACCGGCGATCGAGCGAAGCCTGGAACCCCCGGCCCAGAGACCACCGTCAAGGCGACGACCGGCAAGGCGACGACCCCCGAGACCGCGGCCGGGAACGAGACTGCGGCCGGGAAGACGCGACCGCAGATCAAGATCCCCGCCAGGCTGTTCGGCGGCCGGATGCGCACCACGACCGTGGCGATGTGCGTGACCTGGCTCGGCCTGTGGATGCTCTACCTCTATCTCAACCAGGACGAGGAGCCGGCGGCCCCGGCGCAGCCGGGTGCGGTGGTGATCTCGGAGACGCCGTACGTGCCGTTCGTGGCGCCCGCCGAGACGCCCTCGACGACCGCGGAGACCACCGTGCCGTCGTCCACCACGCCGACGACCACCACGGACGCCCCCACGTCGGTGCCGCTCGTCCCGGGGACGTCGGTGACCACCACGGCACCCACGACGACGGAGACGCCGCGGTTCCGTCTGCCGGAAATCCCTGGCATACCTGGCCTCGAGGGCGGCAACTCCGGGGACACCACAACCGGTGACACCACAACCGACACCACCGAACCCACCGAAGCTCCCGGCCAGTAGGTCACCGTCCGGTAACAAACAGCTAGCATGGCGTCGTGATCCGCCTGGAGAATGTGTCCAAGTCGTACAAGACGTCCACCCGACCCGCTCTGGACAACGTCAGTGTCGAGATCGGCAAGGGCGAGTTCGTGTTCCTCATCGGACCGTCGGGCTCGGGCAAGTCGACGTTCCTGCGGCTGCTGCTCCGTGAGGAGACACCGACGTCCGGCGACGTCCACGTCGCGGACTTCCACGTCAACAAGCTCTCCGGGCGACGGGTGCCGAAGCTGCGGCAGTCCCTCGGCTGTGTCTTCCAGGACTTCCGGTTGCTGCAGCAGAAGACGGTCGCCGAGAACGTCGCGTTCGCCCTCGAAGTGATCGGCAAGCCCCGGTCCATCATCGAACGCACGGTGCCCGAGGTCCTCGACCTGGTCGGTCTCTCCGGCAAGGCGGACCGGCTGCCCGGCGAACTGTCCGGCGGCGAACAGCAGCGCGTCGCGATCGCGCGGGCGTTCGTGAACCGTCCGCTGGTGCTCATGGCCGACGAACCGACCGGCAACCTGGACCCCGACACCAGCCAGGACATCATGATGCTGCTCGAACGGATCAACCGCACCGGCACCACGGTCCTGATGGCCACCCACGACCACCACATCGTCGACTCCATGCGCCGGCGCGTCGTCGAACTCGACCTCGGCCGGGTGGTCCGCGACGAAGCGCGCGGCGTCTACGGCGTCGGCCGCTGACCGGCGCCGGCCCCCAGCTCTCGACCGCCCGGCAACCGAAGGACTTCCCACCCGATGCGAGCAAGCTTCCTGTTCAGCGAGGTCGTGACCGGCCTGCGCCGCAACCTCACCATGACCGTCGCGATGATCCTGACCACCGCGATCTCCCTCGGCCTGTTCGGTGCCGGTCTGCTCGTCGTGCAGATGGCCGACAAGACCCAGAGCATCTTCCTCGATCGGGTGGAGGTGCAGCTGTTCCTCACCGACGACGTCTCGACCCTCGACCCCGACTGCGAGCAGGACATCTGCCGCACCCTGCGCAGCGACCTGGAGAACACGCCCTCGGTGGTGTCGGTGCAGTACCTCAACCGTGAGGACGCCGTCGCCGACGCGACCGAACGCGTCTTCAAGGACCAGCCGGAGCTGGCGGAACTGGTCAGCGCGGAGAGCTTCCCGGCGTCGTTCAAGGTGAAGCTGTCGGACCCGGACCGGTTCGGCATCATCCAGGACGAGTTCGGATACCGGCCCGGCGTGGAGAGCGTGCTCAACCAGAAGGACCTCGTCGAGCGGTTGTTCAGCGTGCTCTCCGGTGTCCGCAACGCCGCGTTCGCGATCGCGGTGGTGCAGGCGATCGCCGCGATCCTGCTCATCGCGAACATGGTGCAGATCGCGGCGTTCACCCGCCGCACCGAGGTCGGCATCATGCGCCTGGTCGGCGCCACCCGCTGGTACACCCAGCTGCCGTTCCTGCTCGAAGCGGTCGTCGCCGCGGTGATCGGCGCGGTGCTCGCGATCGCGGCGTTGTTCACCGCGAAGAGCGCCTTCGTCGACGATGTGCTCGCCGACGTGTACGACGCCAACATCGTCGCCCGCATCTCCACCAGCGACGTGGTGCTCGTCTCGCCGATCCTCGTGATCGTCGGGGTCGGCATGGCCGCGATCACCGCGTACGTCACGCTGCGTCTGTACGTACGTGAATAACCGGTTGCCGGAGGTTCCTATGCTGGACGGTGTTCTGTTCGATCGCTCGTGGACCGGAAAGGCCTGCACGTGAAGGAGAAGGGCCGGAAGGTCATCGCGACCAACCGCAAGGCACGCCACAACTACACCATCCTCGACACCTACGAGGCGGGCATCGCCCTCGTCGGTACCGAGGTCAAGAGCCTGCGCGAGGGCAAGGCCTCGCTCGTCGACGCATTCGCGACCGTCGACGACGGCGAGGTGTGGCTGCGCGGACTGCACATCCCCGAGTACGGCCACGGCACGTGGACCAACCATGCCCCGCGTCGGACCCGCAAGCTGCTACTGCACCGCCGCGAGATCGACGCGCTCGTCGGCAAGTCCCGGGAAGGCAACCAGACGCTGGTGCCGTTGTCGATGTACTTCTCCGACGGCAAGGTCAAGGTCGAATTGGCCCTGGCGAAGGGCAAGCAGGACTACGACAAGCGTCAGGACATCGCGCGCCGCACCGCCGAGCGGGAGGTCACGCGTGAGCTCGGCCGCCGCGTGAAGGGAATGCGCCGCTGACTGCGGTCCTGCTGGCTCTGGTCGCCGCGGTCGGCTACGGCGTGAGCGATTTCGTCGGGGGTGTCGCCTCCCGGCGCATCGCGGCGCTGCGGTTCGTCGTCGCCTCGTACCCATTGTCGCTGCTGCTCGTGCTCGCGGTGGCCCCGCTGGTGGGTGGCGAGATCACCGGATCGTCCCTGGCGTGGGGCGCGGCCGCCGGACTCGCCGGCGGTGTCGCGATCTGGTGGTTCTACCAGGCGCTCGCCGAGGGGCCGATGTCCGTGGTGTCGCCGGTGACCGCGCTGCTCGTGGCGGGCATACCCGTGCTCGTCGGGCTCGTGCTGGGGGAGCGGCCGGGCCTGCTCGCCTATGCCGGTATCGCCCTCGCACTGCTCGCGGTGGTCCTGGTCAGCCGCGAATCCGACGAGGACGTCGGCGGCAGCGCGCATCCGCGGTTCACCGCTCGTGTGGCCTGGCTGACGTTCGCGTCCGGGCTCACCTTCGCCCTGATGTTCGTGGCGATGAATCAGGTCCCCGAGGGAACCGGGTTGTGGCCGCTGGCGATGGCGCGGCTGACGGCATCGATGGTGGTGGGCGCGGTCGCGCTGGGCGCCGGGATGCTGCTGCGGCCACCGCGGCAGCTGTGGCCGTTCATCGCCGGGGTGGCGGTGCTCGACGTCGTCGCCAATGCGGCGCTGATGTTCGCGTTCCAGCACGGCATGCTGTCGATGGTCAGCGTGATCGGCGCGCTCTATCCCGCGGCGACTGTGCTGCTGGCGACGACGGTCCTCGGTGAGCGCGTCGGCCCCGATCGGCGGATCGGCATGGTGCTGGCGGTCGCGGCGGTCGCGATGATCACATTCGCGAGCTGAACCTCGCTGCGCACTAGCTTCGCGTGGAGCCGGCACCGCGGCTGCTGGCTCGCAGGTGGATGCGTTCGCCCTGCTTGCCGAACAGCGTGAGCAGTTCGACGGGCCGGTCGTCGGCCGGGCCCAGCCAGTGCGGGATGCGGGTGTCGAATTCGGCGGCCTCCCCGGCCCTCATGGTGAGCTCGCGGTCGCCGAGGATCAGCCGCAGGCGCCCCGAGAGCACGTAGAACCACTCGAAACCCTCATGGGTGCGCGGCTCGGGGAGCGCGTCGTCGGGGGTGAGGATCACCTTGTAGGCCTGGAGGTTGCCGGGCTGCCTGGTCAGGGGGATGACCGTCATCGAACCGACCGTGCGCGGCCGGGCCGTCACCCGCGGATCCCCGACCTCCGGTCCGACCAGTTCGTCGAGCGTAACCCGGTAGGCAGTGGCGATGGGCAGCAGCAGGTCGAGCGTCGCCCGCCTGAGCCCCGACTCGAGCCGGGAGAGGGTACTCACGGAGATTCCGGTGTCGTCGGACAGATCCTGCAACGTGATGTCCCGGTCCTGGCGCAGTGCCTTCAAGCGCGGTCCGATCGCGGCGAGGCGGGCGGTGAGATCCATGCGTCCAGCATGCACTCCCGTTGCCGATACGGCAAAGAACATTGCCAGATTCGTGGGCCGCTGGGAGGCTGGGCGCATGGAATTCGACGTGATCGTCCTCGGCGGCGGCGCCGCCGGTCTCAACGCCGCACTCGTCCTCGCGCAGGCCCGCCGGTCGGTGCTGGTCCTCGACGACGGCACACCGCGCAACGCGCCTGCCGCGCACCTGCACGGCTACCTCGGATTCGACGGCCGCTCGCCGGCGGAACTGCTCGCGACGGGCCGCGACGAGGTCCGGCGCTACGGCGGCCGCATCGAACACACCCGGGTGCGCGGCGTCCGGGCCGGTGACGACGGCTTCGTCGTCGACCACGAGGGTGGCGCCGTCACCGCCCGGCGGCTGCTCGTGGCGACCGGACTCGCCGACGAACTGCCCGACATCCCCGGACTCGCGCAGCGGTGGGGCAGCACGGTCGTGCACTGCCCCTACTGCCACGGTTCGGAGGTACAGGGCCGGCCCATCGCGGTCCTGGCGAACACCCCGGACATGGCGGCCCACCAGGGGCTCCTTCTGCGGCAGTGGTCCGACGACGTGACGCTGGTACGCGGCTGGGACCGCACCGAGACCGATCTCACCGGTGAACAACCCGAACGGCTCGAGGCCCGCGGCGTGGTGGTCGTCGACGGCCCGGTGATCTCGGTCGCCGGAGGCGACGACGCCGTCGAGATCACCCTGGCCGACGGCCGGGTGCTCGAGCGGGCGAGGCTGTTCGTGGGCGGGGCGCTCGTGTTCACCCCGAGGGACGCGGTGCTGCGGCAGCTGGGATGTGCGCGGACCGACACCCCGGCCGGCAGTTTCGTGGCGGTCGACGCGCAGGGCGCCACGAGCGTTCCGGGTGTCCGGGCGGCCGGCAACGTCGTCGATCCGATGGCGAACCTGATCGTCAGCGCCGCGGCCGGCGCGAGCGTCGCCGCCGCGCTGAACATGGAGCTGGTCGAAGCCGACTGCCGGGAGGCACTCCAACTGCTGTGAGGCGTGAACTGTTGTGAGGCGCGTCATGTGAACGCGCCGAAAAATGGGAATGACAGCACCCGAATCGGACGTTATAGTCGGTAGTCCTGCGAGAGTCGCAGGTACGTACGGGGCTGAACGGTTTCGACTGCGTACGTTCAACTAGGGGAAGCGTGTCGGTGCAGGCAAGAGACCACCGTAAGCGTCATTGCAACCAATTAAGCGCCGAGTCTACTCAGCGCGAGTACGCCCTCGCTGCCTGATCAGCGATCGCGTCTCTGTCAGCCCGGGTTTGCTCTCGACCCGGATCCTGGCATCGACTAGGGAGCTCTACCGTTCGGCTCGGTCACGGAGTCGGACGGGACATCAAACAGTGACTGGGATTGTCATCTCGGCTTGTTCGCGAGACCGGGAGATCCAAGTAGAGGCATAGCGAACTGCACACGGAGAAGCCCTGGTGAGGCGGCGGAGGACCCGGGTTCGATTCCCGGCAGCTCCACCAAACCCCAGGTGAGGGACCGATTCCCGGTCTCTCACCTGGGGTATTTTTTCGTCCGGGGGAAGAACGGTCAGCACTCACCCGTCGCGGCGGCCCGGACTGCTTCGCGGTAGTTCTCCCGCTGATCCTCGGGGAGGCTCTCGCCGTTCATGGTCGCCGTGAGGAACTGCTCGGCCGCGGTCTCGACGTTGTATCCGGGGGTCTGCCGCAGGGTTTCGAACATCGGGAGGAGCTCGGCGCACATCGTGTCGGTGGTCTTCGGCGCTGCGGCGTCGCCGTCGATCGTCACCACGTTGCTTGCCGTGCCGTCGGCGTCGGCCGCAGGAGCCGAGCTCATCGAGGGGGTCGCGTCCGGCGTCGACGGTGCGGGATCCGGGTCGGAGGATCCGCAGGCGACGGCGAGAAGCAGCAGAGGGGCCAGGGCGAGTGCGCGAATTTTCACGCCCGGATCATGCCATTCGGTGCAGGACCTACGAAAAAGAGAAAAAGTGAGAAACGGGCGTAACGCTCGACCCGTGGTTGTCGATTCAACCGTCGTGGTCGTGGAGACGCGCCCCCGACACGCTCGACGCGGCCACCTTCGCGCCCCGCTTTTCCGACCCCTGTACCCGGAGAAGCGGGGCGCAACTTTTTTCGGTTCAGGGCACGAGGAACACCAACAGCAGCAGGGTGACGACCACCCCGAGCCCGATCGCGAGGGTGGCTCCGCCGGCTGCGCACTCTTCCGTGAACAGCGGGGTCTCCGAATCCCAATTCGCCTTGTCCATACATCCATGAAACGGGCCGGTCGGCCGGTTTCGCAGCGTTTTGACACTGGAACAGGCTTGTATTGAATTCATGGCCGTTCCAGAATGGAAGCATGCCGAAGTCGGAATCGTCGGCACCCCCGGCCTCACCGCGGCGGGCGTACAACTCGCCCCGCCGACGCGCGAACGCAGCGGACACCCGCCAGGCCGTGCTCGACGCGGCGGCGGAGTTGTTCGCCACGCGAGGCTGGTCCGCGACCGGCATGCGCGACATCGCACGCCGGGCCCGCGTGGCCGTCGAAACCGTCTATGCCACCGCAGGAACCAAGTCCGACCTGTTGTTGCGGGTGATCGACGTGGCGGTGGCGGGGGACGACCAACCGATCCCGGTAGCCGAGCGCCCCGAGTTCCTGGCACTGGGCGTCGGCACTCTCGCGGAACGCGCGGGGGCCGCCGCCGATCTGCTGACAGCCCAGTTCGGCCGGGTCGCCCTGCTCGAACGCACCTTCGCGCACGCTGCCGCCGCAGACCCCGATCTCGCCGCCCGGCAGCGCGCACTGCACGAGCGTCGCCGCGTCAATTTCCGGCAGGCGGCCGCACTCGTCCTCGGTCGGGACCCCGAACCCGACCTGGTCGACGGACTCTGGGCCGTCGCCAGCCCCGACGTCTACCTACTCCTCGTCGAGAACTCCGGGTGGACGCCGCAGCGATACCGCGACTGGATGGCCGACGCGATCCTCCGGCTGCTCGGGCCGGACCCGCGCACCGCCGTCGGCACCCCATCAAATCCCGATTGATCTTCTCGAACACCCGAACACCAGGCGAAGTCATGATCTCCGACCCCGCACGCCCTGCCGACACCCGGATCATGGGCATCGTCCACTCCGCGCTCCGACGCGACCTGCTCCGCACCCGCATGGTCCTGGAATCAGGACCGGTCCCCGGCGACCGCCGCGGCCCGCTCGCGGACCACCTCCTGTGGATGATGGACTTTCTGCGCCACCATCACGAAGGCGAGGACACCGCGCTCTACCCGCTCGTCGTCCGCCTGAATCCCGACGCCGCGGCGCTCGTGCACAGCATGGACGAGGACCACCGCAGGATCGAGCCCGCCATCACCGAACTCGAATCGGCGGCATCGCTTTTCACCTACACCGGCAGCGATGCGCAGGCGAGGCTGAGTGCCGCCCTGACGGCACTGACCGACGTGCTGCTACCACACCTCGAATGGGAAGAACTCGACATGATGCCGGTCGTGTCGGAGACCCTCACCGACGCGCAGTGGCGCACCTGGGACGAGGAAGCCAACATCGCCCCCAAGAGCATGTCGGCCCTGGGCAGGGAGGGCATCTGGCTCATCGACGGACTCCGCGACGAGGACCGCGACCACGTCGTCCACCTCGTGCCGGCGACCCCGCGGTTCATCCTGCTCCACGTCCTCGGCATCGCAAATCGCCGCCACTTCGCCGCGATCTGGGCCGGCACCGAGGCGGCGACCGTCCCGTCCCAGCCGATCACCCGCACCCCGGGACGACTGCCGTGAGCACGGCACGGATCCCGCGCAGCGGCAGCATCGACACCGTGGTGGACGCGACCCCCGAACCGGTCTGGGCGGTGCTCGCCGATGTCACCCGGATCGGCGAGTGGAGCAGCGAATGCCGCGGCGCCGACTGGCTGGACGGCGCCGTGGCCCCGAGGGTCGGAGCGAGGTTCCGCGGCCGCAATCGGGTCGGCACGATCCGCTGGAGCCGGGTGTGCACGGTCACCGAGGCCGCCGTGCCCCACACCTTCGCGTATCGGACCCGCGGCGCGATCACCCGAGACTCGACTGCCTGGACGTTCCGGCTGGAACCCATCGGGAACCGGACCCGCATCACGCTGTCCTACGAAGTGCTGGCGATGCCGAGGGCATTCGAACTGGTCATCGTCAATCTGCTCCCCGCACACCGTGACCGGTCCGGAGAGCTCGCCGCCGACCTGGCGCGCCTCGGCGAGGTTGTGCGGGCGATGCGCAGCATCCCAGCGGCACCAGCGCGCAGCGTCCCAGAGGCACCGACGCGCAGCGTCCCAGAGGCACCGACGCGCGACGTCCCAGCGCGCGATAGCCGGCCGGCGGGGTAACGTGCCTGATTTGTGCCCCTGTCCCGAATTCCTGCCCGCTCTGTGACCGGCGAGCGGTGATGCCCGTCCAGGCGCGAGCGGTCGCGGTCGTCGCGGCCGGGGGAGCACTCGGTGCGGTTGCGCGTTACGGCCTGTCCGCGGCGTTCCCCGGCGTGTGGACGATCGCTGCGATCAACATCGGGGGCTCGTTGCTGCTGGGCATTCTCGCCGCGATGGTCGGTCCGGACCGGTTGTGGCGGTTGTTCCTCGGCATCGGTGTGCTCGGTGGTTTCACCACGTTCTCGACGTTCGCGGTCGACGCGGTGCGCAATCCGGCAGTCGCGGCGGCCTATGTGGCGATCACGCTCACCGGCGCACTGATCGCGGCGCGGTGCGGAATGGCCGTCGGCGAGAGATGGCACCGGCGGCGGGCAGCGCGGTGACCGTGTTGTTCGTCGCACTGGGTGGCGGAGCAGGGGCGGTGGTCCGTTACCTGGCGGGCCGGTACATCCGGTCGTACCGCAGTGTTCCGGTCGCGACGCTCACGGTGAACGTGTTCGGGTGCGCCCTGCTCGGAGCGTTGTCCGGGGCCGCTGCACTGTCCCCGGATCTGTTCGCGCTGCTCGGTTCCGGTTTCTGCGGTGGCCTCACGACGTATTCGACGTTCGCGGTCGAAGCCGTCGGTCTCACCCGGATCCGACGGCCGCTCACCGGTATCGGTTACGTCGTCGTCAGCGTCGTCGCCGGGCTTGCCGCGGCGTGGGGTGGGTACATCCTTACTGCCTGATTCGTGTTGTCGCGCGCGCCCGGTCGGCCCCGTGCAAGATGAGAGCGACCACGATGAGAGCGGCCATGACCGGAGCGGCCAGGACCGGAGAGACAGTGCCGTCGACGAGGAGGACCCCATGGTGCACGAACGAGCAGGACAACCGGCGGAACCCGGCGACCTCGAGGACCTCGCGCATCTGGTCACCGCCTATTACACCGTCCAGCCCGATCCGCAGGATCCGCTGCAGCAGGTCGTGTTCGGAACCTCCGGACATCGGGGATCCAGCCTCGACGGCGCGTTCAACGAACAGCACATCCTCGCGACCACCCAGGCGATCGTCGAATATCGTGCCGCGCAAGGCATCACCGGGCCGTTGTTCCTCGGTCGCGACACCCACGCGTTGTCCGAGCCGGCATGGACGACCGCGCTCGAGGTGCTCGTCGCGGGCGGCGTCGAGGTCGTCGTCGACGCCCGCGACCGCTACACCCCGACCCCCGCGGTGAGCCACGCGATCCTGCAGCACAACGCCGGCACCGGACCGCGTGCCGACGGCATCGTGGTGACGCCCTCGCACAATCCGCCGCGCGACGGCGGCTTCAAGTACAACCCGCCGCACGGTGGTCCCGCCGACACCGACGCCACCTCCGTCATCGCGGCCCGCGCCAACGAGCTGCTTGCCGCCGGACTCGACGGGGTCCGTCGGGTGCCTGCGACGCACGCCCTCGCGACCGCGGGCCGGCACGACTTCCTCGCCGCCTACATCGACGACCTGCCGAACGTCGTCGATCTCGACGCGGTGCGCGAGGCCGGGGTGCGGATCGGAGCCGATCCGCTCGGCGGCGCGAGCGTCGACTACTGGGCCGCGATCGCCGAACGGCACCGCCTGGACCTGACGGTCGTCAACCCGCTCGTCGACGCGACCTGGCGGTTCATGACGCTGGACACGGACGGCAAGATCCGGATGGACTGCTCGTCGCCGAACGCGATGGCGTCGCTGATCGGGGCACGCGCGAAGTTCGACGTCGCGACCGGCAACGACGCGGACGCCGATAGGCACGGCATCGTCACCCCGGACGGTGGCCTGCTCAACCCCAATCACTACCTCGCCGTCGCCATCGACTACCTCTACGGGCACCGACCAGGCTGGCCGACCGATGCGAAGGTCGGAAAGACGCTGGTCAGTTCCTCGATGATCGATCGGGTCGCCGCCGGTCTGGGCCGCGACCTGCTCGAGGTGCCGGTCGGGTTCAAGTGGTTCGTGCCGGGTCTGCTCGACGGCAGCCTCGGGTTCGGTGGGGAGGAGAGCGCCGGCGCGTCGTTCCTCCGCAAGGACGGTTCGGTGTGGACCACCGACAAGGACGGCATCTTGCTGGCGCTGTTGGCCTCCGAGATCATCGCGGTGACCGGGCAGACCCCGTCGCAGCGGTACGCGGATCTGGCGGCCCGCTACGGAAGTCCCGCGTACGCGCGGGTCGACGCCCCGGCGGACCGCGCCCAGAAGGCGGTGCTCGCGAAGCTGTCCGCGGACCAGGTCGGCGCCACCGAGCTGGCCGGGGAGCCGATCACGGCGACGTTGACCGAGGCGCCGGGCAACGGCGCCGCGATCGGCGGACTCAAGGTCACCACGGAGAACGCGTGGTTCGCGGCCCGGCCGTCCGGCACCGAGGACGTCTACAAGATCTATGCGGAGTCCTTCCTCGGCCCCGACCATCTGAAGCAGGTCCAGGACGCCGCGCGCGAGCTGGTGTCGAGCGTGCTCGGCTGACCGGTCCTCCGGTCGTGCTCGACCGACCGGCACCTCGGTCGTGTCGTGCGCGAAGCTAACATCGGCTCATCATGCGCACACGTGACGCGGCGCTGCCGCGGGAGATCTGGGTGCTGGTCAGCGCCAGCTTCGTCATCGCCCTCGGGTTCGGGCTCGTCGCCCCGGCACTGCCGCAGTTCGCCCGCAGCTTCGACGTCGGCATCACCGCCGCGACCGTCGTCGTCTCCGCGTTCGCCGCGATGCGGCTGGCGTTCGCACCGGCCAGCGGTGCCCTCGTGCAGAAGCTGGGGGAGCGGCCCGTCTACATCACCGGCGTGCTCATCGTCGCGTTGTCCACCGGCGCGTGCGCGTTCGCGCAGAACTACTGGCAACTGCTGGTGTTCCGGGGACTCGGTGGCATCGGTTCGACGATGTTCACCGTCTCCGCGCTGGGCCTGATCATCCGGATCGCGCCGCCGGATGCGCGCGGACGCGTCTCCGGTCTGTACGCGACGAGTTTCCTGCTCGGCAACATCGGGGGACCGCTGGTCGGCGGTGCCCTGGTCGGCTTCGGTCTGCGGGTTCCGTTCGTGATCTACGCGGTCGCGCTACTGGTGGCCGCTGCCGTCGTCGGTATCAGCCTGCGCGGATCCGCGCTCGCCGCACCGGCCGCGGCCGACGGTGCCCCGACGCTGCGGCTGCGCGACGCACTGCGTGTGCCGATCTTCCGCGCGGCCCTGGGATCGAACTTCGCCAACGGATGGGCAGTGTTCGGGGTGCGGGTCGCGATGATGCCGCTGTTCGTCGTCGAGGTCCTGCAGCGCGACGCGTCCCTCGCGGGCGTGGCGCTGACGGTGTTCGCGGTCGGCAACGCCCTCGTGCTCATGTCGTCCGGTCGCCTGTCCGACCGCTACGGTCGGCGGCCGTTCGTGCTGATCGGGCTGTTGGTGTGCGGTGCAGCCACTATCGGGATGGGCCTGACCGACAACCTTCCGCTGTTCTTCGTCACCTCTCTCGTCGCCGGGATCGGCTCCGGACTGCTCGGCCCGCCGCAGCAGGCCGCCGTCGCCGACGTCGTGGGCAGCAAGGCGCGTGGCGGTCCGGTGCTGGCGGCGTTCCAGATGACCGCCGACGTCGGATCTGTGGTCGGGCCGGTCGTCGGTGGCCTGCTCGCGGAGCACCTGTCCTATGGGGTCGCGTTCACGGTGACCGGCGCGATTCTGCTCGCCGCGGCGCTGCCGTGGGCGCTGCTCGCGCGCACCGCACCGGCCGGCGTGGTGACCGAACCGGTGGTGACCAACGACATACGCCGTTGAGCCCGCGCTCGGTACTCTCGACGAGGTGTGGATTCGCATCGTCAGCCTGATCGCCCGGCTCGGCCTGGCCGCCGTATGGCTGGTCTCCGGGTGGATCAAGTTCTCCGATCCCACCCAGACGATCGTCGCCGTCCGGGCCTACCAACTGCTGCCCGAGGACTTCGTGCGCCCGGTCGCGGCCGGGCTGCCGATGCTCGAACTCGTGCTCGGCCTGCTGCTGCTCATCGGCCTGGCGGTACGTCCGGTCGCCGCGGTCGGCGCCGTCGTGCTCGTCACCCTGATCGCCGCGATCCTGTCGGCGTGGGCGCGGGGACTGTCCATCGACTGCGGTTGCTTCGGCGGCGGCGGTGTCGCGGACGTCGACAGCTGGGACTATGCCCGCGAAATCCTGCGTGACCTCGGGTTCCTTGCCCTGTCCGCCTGGCTGATCGTGTTCCCGCGCAGTCCTGTGGCGCTGGGACCGGGCTCACGCGCGTCCTCAGCTACCGCTCAGCCCGCGATGGCAGAGTGAGATCCCGTCAGTAGTCCCCGAGAAGCGAAGGGCAGCAACCGTGAGCGCGAAAAAGGTCAAGCCGGTCAAGTATTCGCCGGAGCCGACGTCGAGCAAGTCCACCTTGATCCTCGGTGGCCTGGCCGTCCTCGTCATCGCCGCGCTCGTCATCGGCGGTGTGCTGTGGCAGTCCAACAGCGGCAAGGCCCGCAACGAGGGATACGGCGGCGTGCAGAACTCCGCGGTGCAGGTCACGGTCGAGGACAACGGCGTCGCCCTGCTCGGCCGGCCCGACGCGGCGACCACCATCGACCTGTTCGAGGACCCGATGTGCCCGTATTGCGGTGAGCTCGAGCACAAGCACGGTCAGGAACTGGCCCAGGCGATCGACGACGGCCGGGTCGCCGTGCGCTACAACATGCTCGCGTTCCTCGATCAACTCTCCGCCAGCGGCGACTACTCGACCCGCGCGGTCGCAGCGCTGCAGTGCGTCGCGCAGAGCGGCGACGCCATCGCGTACTCGGCGTTCCATTCCGCGCTGATGTCCCCGGACAACCAACCCGCCGAGCGCGGCGACAGCGACCACAGCAACGAGGATCTCGCGCAGATGGCACGTGACGCCGGCGTCTCCGACGAGGCGGCGCAGTGCATCGCCGACGGCGCCCGGGTCGAGCAGGCCCGCGCCGACGCCGAGGCCGGCCGGCAGTTGCTCGCCACGACCGGTGCCGCCGGCACCCCCGCCGTCGTTCACAACGGCATCGTGATCGACGCCTTCGGCAACGAGAACTGGGTCGCCGAACTCGGCTGACGACTCGCGGTGATGTCGGGAGACGATCCCGGCATCACCGCGCTGACCAGCCGATTTGTTGACGCCGAGCGCGATGGTGTAGCTTTCTTTCAGCGCGAGGGGCTCGCCCCCGGACGCGAAGCAAGGAACTGAATACGGGGCTATGGCGCAGCTGGTAGCGCACCACACTGGCAGTGTGGGGGTCAGGGGTTCGAGTCCCCTTAGCTCCACTTCCGACTACAGGCGAGAGTTCACACTCTCGCCTGTAGTCTTGAGAAGAGGTAGACAAGTTCACAAGGGGCTATGGCGCAGCTGGTAGCGCACCACACTGGCAGTGTGGGGGTCAGGGGTTCGAGTCCCCTTAGCTCCACAGTTCTCGCAACGAATCCCTCCGACATGTGTCGGAGGGATTTTTCGTCGGACCCGTTCGATTCCGCGGGCCCCGTCAGGGCCGAGCCGGCGCGAGCTTGGCGTCGTATCCGACGACGACCGTGTCGGATACGCGAGTCGGACCATGTACGCCGCCTCGCGATAGCGCAGACAGGCATAGGCAACTTCGGAGACGGCCGCCAACGCACTGACACCGACGGCTCCGGCGAGCCCCGGACGAGGACGCCCGCATTGATTCCCGGCGCCGCTGCCCACGCGCGGCTGCGTCCCTGAGAGGCAGCGGTACGCAATACCAGGGGTCGCGTCGAGTATCTGCCGTGACGGTGATCAATGCGGCAACGAGGACGAAGGGCAGGACGGACGAACCGAGCATCGGTTGATGCTCGAAGATCGATTCCCTGATCCGCCCCATCTTCCACGCTGAATGTCGGACCCCTTCGCTATGGTTCGAACATGCTTTCGAACCTGGTGGGGGGTGCGGTGGTCGAGGCGCGGCTGGCCGCCCTCGACACCGCGGTCGACGGCCTGCTCGGCGACGACCTGTCGGGCCTGTCGGACGACGACATCGTCGCCGTCCTGCAACGCCTGGAAACCTCCCTGCGCAAGGCCTCGGCGGTCGGGCACCGCCTGATCGTCGAGACCACCGAGCGCATGATCCCGGGCCATCTCGGCTGCCGCTCGGTCAACGACTTTCTGGTCGGCACCCTGCGGATCTCCGCCGCGGATGCGGCGCGGCGGGTCGAGGGCGCCAAGAAGGTCGGCACCTGGCATTGCCTCGACGGTGAGGACCTCGAACCCGAACTGCCCGCCACGGCAGTCGCGGCGCGTTCCGGTGCGATCGGACCGGAGCATGTCGCGGCGGTGGCGAAGGTGATGCGGAAGGTGCCGCACGGGGTCGGGTTCGACGAGATCACCGTCGCGGAGCAGATCCTGGCGGATGCGGCGTGTTCGGTCACCCCCGACGATCTCGTGAAACTCGGTGCGCATCTGCTCGCGTACCTGAATCCGGACGGGGACGTGCCCGACGAGAAGGAACGCAGGCGGCGTCGCGGTCTGCGGATCGGCAAGCAGGGTGTCGATCTCATGACCCCGATCTCCGGACTCATCGATCCCGAGACCCGCGCACTGCTCGAACCGGTGCTGGCGAAACTCGCCCGCCCGGGCATGAACAACCCGGACGATCCCGAATCACCGTCCGGTGATGTCGAATCCGAGGCCCTCGACCGGGATGCTCTGGCGAAGGCCGCGGCCCGCGACACCCGCACCGCGGTGCAGCGCAACCACGACGCGTTGAAGGTCGCCCTGCGGCAGTTGTTGTCGTCGGGGGTGCTGGGCAGCCATCGGGGGTTGCCGGTGACGGCGATCCTGACCATGACCGTCACGCAGCTCGAGGAAGCGACCGGTGTCGTGACCACCGCCTCCGGTGGGTTGGTGCCGATCCGGGACGCGTTGCGGATCGCAGAACGCGCGCATCCGGTGCTGGCGATCTTCGATCACCACGGCCGGCCGCTGCACCTCGGCCGCGCGAAGCGTTTGGCGTCGGCCGATCAGCGCCTCGCGTTGATCGCCGCCTCGGGTGGTTGCACCCGGCCGGGTTGCGATGCGCCGGCCACCTTGACGGCGGTGCATCACATCACCGAATGGAGGGACGGCGGTCGCACCGACATCGGCAACGAGGACCTGGCGTGCGACGCCTGCCACGCGCTGGTGCACGACGGGCCCGGCGGCTGGGAAACCCGCGTCGCACCGGCAATCTCCGAGCACCCGGGCCGTACGGAATGGATTCCACCGCCGCACATCGACCCCGAGCAAAGACCGCGGGTCAACCACCGCCATCACCTCGGCGATCTGCTGTCGGCGGCGTTGGCGCACTACCGTACCCGCCGCGAAACCGAGCTGCGCGAACACCGACAGCGGTGGATGCAGGAACCTACCGGAGATGTCGACACCGGAGAGGTTCCGTAGTGACAGGTCCGTGGCCGCCGGAAAGGCGTCTCACCCGTTCTGTGCAATGCGCGCGGCACGTTCCTCGGCATGGAACTCCCACGGCGCCTGAGGCAGCACCTCGCCCGTTTCCAGCAGCGTCTTGAGGTTGGCGAGCACGGCCGGCCAGCCTTCGCCGATCGCGTGCAGATCGTCGGCGTTCTGCAGTTTCCGGTGCACGACCGTGAGTTTGACGATGTCGCGGTGCGGTTCGATCTCGAAGGTCACGACGCTCGGCTCGAAGTCCGGGTCGTCGACGCGGGCGGGATCGTCGAAACCGAACGTCAGGCGCCGGGGGCGGTCGGCCTCGATCACCCGGCCCGCGCAGTCCGCGATGCCCGAACCGTCGGTGCGGACGTGCTCGACCGTGCTGCCCGGCGTCCAGTCGGAGATCTGGGCGTGCCCCCAGTAGCGGGCGGTCAGGTCGGCGTCGGTGAGTGCGTGCCACACGTCCTCGGCGGTGGCGCGGATGTAGGTGGTGTAGACGTAGTCGGGAATCGTGTGGGCGTCTGTCGAGGTCATCGCGAGCTCCTCTGCGCGGCGAGTGATCGCGTCCAGGGCGAGCACCCGGGGTTCGTCGAACTTCGAGATCCAGCGCTTCCGGATCTCGTGGATGGGAACAGGATTCGGGTAGTGCAGCTTGCGGCGGCCGTCCCGGATCGTGGTCACCAGATTCGCAAGCTCGAGAAGTTCCAGGTGGCGGCTGACCGATTGGCGGCGCATGTCGAGGCCGTCGCACAACTCGCCCAGGGTGCTTCCCGGATGCGCGCGCAGCGAATCGAGGAGGCTGCGGCGGGTGGGGTCGGCGAGGGCCTTGAACACCGCGTCCTCATCCACACCTCCAATATGCAGCCGATCGGCTGCATATGTCAATGCTTGCCGTAGAGCCGATCGATCACGTCCGCGAACCGCTCGAGGACCGTGGCACGCAGCGGCGCGCCGGTCTCGTCCCGATCGCCGGCGCCGAGCGGCCGATCCACGATCGCGACCCGCCGGATGCGTTCCCATCTGTTCAGCTCGCCGTTGAGCTGCTCGACGGCCGCGTGCACCTCGGCGCCGTGGTCGCCGGGAAAGATCAGACCGACGCAGTGGGAGCGACCCTCGCCGACCACCACGATCTCCGCGCCCGGACACAACGCGCGGAATCGTTCGGCGATCGCGTTCGGCGCCACGTACTTTCCGGTGGTCGTCTTGAACACGTCCTTCTTGCGGCCACGCATCGAGACGAATCCGTCAGCGTCGATCGTCGCGCAGTCGCCGGTGTGGAACCAGCCGTCGTCGTCGAGCGCGGCCGCGGTCGCCGCCGGATCGGCGTGATAGCCCGTCATCAGGGACGGACCGCGGATGAGAAGTTCGCAGTCGTCGGCGATCCGGATCTCGGTGCCCGGCAACGGAAGACCCACCGAGCCCGGCTTGTGCGCGTCGGGACGGTTGACGCACACGGGCCCGGCGGTCTCGGTGATGCCGTATCCCTCGAACACCGGGACGCCGAGATCCTCGAATCGTTTCGCGAGGTCGCGCGGCAACCGTGCCGACCCCGAGATGAGAAACCGCAGCCTGCCGCCGAGCGCCGACGTGTCCGCCGCGGCGGCGGCGCCGATCTTCGCGAGCACGTGCGGCACGGACCCGAGGAACGTCGGGCGCACCGACCGCAGGTTCTCCACGACCCGATCCGCCCGGCCGTCCACCGCGGTGGGCAGGCCCACCTGCATCGCCACGAACAGCAACGCCCGGCCGAACACGTGCGACAGCGGAAGCCACAGCAACTGCAGGTCCCGCGGGCCGATCATGCCCACCTCCGCCATGGCCCGCGCCGTGTACGCGACCGCGCCGTGCGACAGGATCGCGCCCTTCGCGCTTCCGTCGTCGCAGGCGGTGTAGATCAGGCACGCGGCCGAGTCGGGGGTGACCTCCGCGATCCGGGCGTCGACAGCATCCGGTTCGGTACCGAGCAGCGCATCACCGTCCGCCGCGAGTTCGGCGAGCCGGTCGATGTGCAGCACGTGGGCGTCCACACCCCGGTCGGTGACGGTCAGCGCCGCGTCGCAGTGCCGTGCCAGGCCGCGGACCTCGTCGTCGCGGGTCGGGGCGTACACCGGCACCGAGACCGCGCCCGCGCACGCGACCGCGAGATCGGCGAGGATCGCCCGATAGCTGGTGGCCGCGCGTATCGCGACCCGGGCGCCCGGCGCGACACCCCGTGCGACGAGCCCGGCCGCGAGGGTCGTGACGCGCGAACCGACCTCCGCCCACGTCACACTCGCCCAGCCGCCGGTGTCCGGGAATCGGTAGGCCTCGCTGTCCGGAGTGTCTGCGACCCGGTCGAACAGCAGGCGGGGCACAGTGCCACGCGCAGCGTCGTCGTGTGCTGCGGACCCCACGGGCACCTCCTGGTTCCTGCTCCGAAATCGTAGCCGCCGGTGCGCGGCAGCGGGCAGAGTGCCGGTCCCCGATATCGTGTGGCGGTGAGCACGACGAACCCCGAAGCCGGCCCCCTGATCACCGCGCTGCGCGACGTGCTGGTCGGCCCGCTCACCGACATCGGCCAGCGCTTCTCGGCGCTGCTCACCGATCTCGTCGCGCACGACGCGCTCATCGTCTTCACCCGGGAATGCACGGGCCGGCCGCGGAAGGTCGCGGGCGACCCCGCTGTCGTGGACCGGGTGACGATTGCCGAACTCGACCGTGTCCGAAGCGAACTCGTCGCCGGTCAGATCAGGCGCAGCGCCGCCGTGATCGGCGGCCGCAGCCGGGAGGTGTGCGCGATCCTCGACCGCACCGACACGCTTCTCGTGCTCGTGCCGCGCGGATCATGGCCGCCGGCGCAACGATTCGAGCTCGTCCGGGCGCTGTTCACCGTCGTCGCGACCGGGATCCAGCTCCAGGTGCAGGAAGCGAGCCCGGCCTATCTCGCCGAGTCGCGCGCGGCGTCCACGGAACGGGCACGCACGGTCGCCGAACTCACCGAGGCGCACGCCGTGACGCTCGAGACGATCCTCGCGACGCTCCGGTCGAACGATCTCGACGACACCCGCGCCCGCACGACCGCCCGGGAGACGGCGACGAACGCGTTGATCGGACTGCGCTCGGCGGTGGATCGTCACCGCGAATTCGCGGAGGAGGCCATGACCACCGCGTTCGCCAGAATGCACGGTGAACTGCGCGGGCTGGTTCGGCACCGGCCGTTGACGCTGGAGATGGCCGAACCCTCGGCGCACGGCCGCGGGATGCCCGGTGAGGTCGCGCACGCGGCACGGGCCGTCGCACGCGGCGCGGTGCTCGCGCTCGCGGAACAGCCCGCGGTCACGCGGATCCGGGTGGCGTGGCACTGCGACGGGGAGAGCCTGTCCATCGACATCCGCGACGACGGAGACGGCGAGCTCGACGCCGCCGAACTCGGGCGCCAGCTCCGTGATCGGGTCGAAACCCTCGGTGGCAGTATCGAATCCGAGGCCACACCCGGCTGGGGCTGCCGGGTCGCGGCGCGGCTGCCGCTGGATCTGGCGGCGCCCTCGCCGGGTGGTCCGGCTCTCGACGCACTCGCCGAACTCGGTCCGCGCGAGGTCGAGGTGCTCGAACACCTCGTCGCGGGCCGGCGGAACAAGGCGATCGCCGAACGGCTCGGCGTCAGCGAGTCGACCGTGAAATTCCATGTGGCGAGCGTGCTCAGGAAGCTCGGGGCCGGCAGCCGTGGCGAGGCTGCGGCGCTCGGCGCGGAGGCAGGGGTCAAAGCCGCGCTGTAGGCCGCGTTCGACGAGAACGCTCAGCGGTGCAGGGCCGCCCAGCGCCGCGCGCGGCCGGCCGCGTTGGTGCGGGCCCGGCGTTCGGTTTCGGACAGCCCACCCCACACGCCGTAGGGCTCGCCGACGGACAAGGCGTGCTCGCGGCACATCTCCAGTACGGGGCATCCGGCGCAGACGAGCTTGGCGCGCAGTTCGCGCTGCTCGCGGGCGTGGCCGCGTTCGCCGTCGGGGTGGAAGAACGCCGACGACTCGAATCCGCGGCAGGCTGCGTCGCGTTGCCAGTCCCACACGTCGGTGTGGGGACGGGGAAGGGTCACCGTGTTGACGATCGACATTGCACTCCTCGGGGGCCGGGGGCGAACGTGAATCCGACGTTAGCCGAACTTAGAACTGCACACAACACCACTTAGGTATTTTTGAGGACAAAGTTCGATCTGGTCTTTCGAGTAGGTCGATCCGGCCGTTCGATCAGGTACGCCGACGGTCCCGGCTGGATACGGTGGGCTCAGGTCGCGATACCGCCGTGTACAGCAGGATCGATCCACAGCAGAAGGAGACACCGTCATGCCGCAGACAGTTCGGGGCGTCGTTGCTCGCGCGAAAGGGGCACCCGTCGAGGTCGTGCCCGTCGTGATCCCGGATCCGGGACCGGGCGAGGTCGTCGTCGCGGTGGCCGCGTGCGGGGTGTGCCACACCGACCTGCACTACCGGGAGGGCGGCATCAACGACGAATTCCCGTTCCTGCTCGGTCACGAGGCCGCCGGGGTCGTCGAATCGATCGGCGAGGGTGTCGAGTCCGTCGCCGTCGGCGACTTCGTCGTCCTGAACTGGCGGGCGGTGTGCGGGCAGTGTCGCGCCTGTAAGCGCGGTCAGCCGCAGTACTGCTTCGACACGTTCAACGCGACGCAGAAGATGACTCTCGAGGACGGCACCGAGCTGACGCCGGCGCTGGGCATCGGGGCCTTCGCCGACAAGACCCTCGTGCACGCCGGCCAGTGCACCAAGGTCGATCCGACCGCGGACCCGGCCGTCGTCGGCCTGCTCGGCTGCGGCGTGATGGCCGGTCTCGGCGCGGCGGTGAACACCGGCGGGGTCACCCGCGGCCAGTCCGTCGCCGTGATCGGCTGCGGCGGGGTCGGCGACGCCGCGATCATGGGCGCCCGCCTGGCCGGTGCCGGCACGATCATCGCCGTCGACCGCGACGACAAGAAGCTCGAGTGGGCCACCGACCTCGGTGCCACCCACACGATCAACTCGACCTCGGTCGACGCCGTCGAGGCGATTCAGGAACTGACCGGCGGCTTCGGCGCGGACGTCGTCATCGACGCCGTGGGTCGTCCGGAAACCTGGAAGCAGGCGTTCTACGCCCGCGACCTGGCCGGCACCGTCGTGCTGGTCGGCGTCCCGACCCCGGACATGACCCTCGAGATGCCGCTGATCGACTTCTTCTCCCGCGGCGGCTCGCTCAAGTCCTCGTGGTACGGCGATTGCCTGCCCGAGCGGGACTTCCCGACCTACGTCGACCTCTACCAGCAGGGCCGGTTGCCGCTCGAGAAGTTCGTCACCGAGCGCATCGGCATCGACGACGTGGAGAAGGCGTTCGAGACCATGCACCGCGGTGAGGTGCTGCGTTCGGTGGTGGTCCTGTGAGCGTCTCGCCGATCCGAGTCGACCGGGTCGTCACCTCGGGCACGTTCGCGCTCGACGGCGGCGAGTGGCAGGTCGACAACAACATCTGGCTCGTCGGCAACGACGACGAGGTCGTGGTCATCGACGCCGCGCACACCGCGCAGCCGATCATCGACGCGGTCGCGGGCCGGAAGGTCGTGACGATCGTGTGCACGCACGCCCACAACGACCACATCACCGTCGCTCCGGAGCTGTCCGAGCGGCTCGACGCGCCCATCCTGCTCAACCCGGCCGACGACGTGCTGTGGGAGATGACCCATCCGGGTGTTGCGCACGGCACGCTCGAGGACGGGCAGCGGATCGCGGTCGCCGGCACCGAGATCCAGGCGATCGCGACGCCGGGTCATTCGCCCGGCTCGACCTGCCTGTATCTGCCGGAGGCGGGGGAGCTGTTCACCGGCGACACGCTGTTCTCCGGTGGTCCCGGTGCGACGGGCCGGTCGTTCTCGGATTTCCCGACGATCATCGGCTCGATCCGCGACAAGCTGTTCGCGCTGCCTGCCGAGACGGTCGTGCACACCGGGCACGGTGACGGCACCACGATCGGCACCGAATCCCCGCACCTCGAGGAGTGGATCCGGGCCGGATCCTGACGATACGGGCGGTGCGTCTGCCGGTCGGCCCTCGCGGCCGGGCGGACGCACCGCCGTATGATGTCCGGATGGACGAGACCCTGCCGCCGTGCCCCGAATGTTCCTGCGAGTACACCTACGAGATGGGGTCGTTGCTCGTGTGCCCGGAGTGCGCGCACGAGTGGGCCCGTACGTCCGAGTCGGCGGAGGACACCGCCGACGGCGTGATCCGGGACTCGGTGGGCAACGTGCTGGCCGACGGTGACACCGTCACGGTCGTCAAGACCCTGAAGGTCAAGGGCAGCGCCACGGGGATCAAGGCGGGCACCAAGGTCCGCAACATCCGCCTCGTGAACGGCGTGGACGGGCACGACATCGACTGCAAGGTCGACGGATTCGGACCCATGCAGCTCAAGTCGAGCGTGGTCAGGAAGGCCTGACCCGGCGCCGTTACGCTCGATCCATGGCGAACAAGAAGATTCCCGTCGTCGTGGTGGCGGGCTTCCTCGGCTCCGGGAAGACGACGCTGCTCAACCACCTGCTGCGCAATACCCGGGGCGCGCGCATCGGCGTGATCGTCAACGACTTCGGTTCCGTCAACATCGATTCGATGATGGTCGCGGGTCAGGTCGACTCGATGGTCTCGCTCAGCAACGGCTGCCTGTGCTGCGCCGTCGACGTCAGCGACATGGACGCGATGCTCGACAAGCTCGCCCACCGGTCCTCGGAACTCGACGTCATCGTCGTCGAGGCGAGCGGTCTGGCCGAGCCGCGCAACATGATCCGGCTCGTCACCGGCTCGGCGAACGAGTACATCACGTACGGGGGACTGGTTCTGGTCGTCGATGCCGCCGAGTTCGACGACGCCTGCGCCCGCCATCCCGAACTGGAACAGCATGTTGCGCTCGCAGATCTGTTGCTGCTCAACAAGACCGATCGCATCGACGCGGACGCGCACGACGAGCTGCTGGGGCGGCTGTGTGCGCTGAACCGGCGTGCGGCGGTCGTCTCCACCGAGCATTCCCGGATGGATCCGGGCCTGTTGTTCGACATCCCGGACCGTCCGGAACCGCAGCCGGGGGAGCAGCTCACTCTCGACAGCCTGCTCTACGACGAGCACGAGGGTGAGCACACGCACCTGCACGACGGATACGACGCCGTCACGTTCACGTCGGCGAAGCCGCTGCATCCGCGGCTGTTCGTGGACTTCCTCGAGGCGCAACCGGCCGGGGTGTTCCGCATCAAGGGATACGTGCACGTGGCCGCGGGCCTGCGCAACCGCGCCTACCTGGTGCACACCGTCGGCGACTACATCCGGTTCGAACCGGTCCGGAAAGGCGAGGCGCCCGCGACCACCGAACTCGTCGTGATCGGTGCCGACCTCGATGCCGATTCGGTGCGCGAGCGCCTGGAGGGTTGCGTTCCGGTGGAACCGGTGTCGGCGGACGCGATGTACGCCGTCCACCGGTTCACACCACGCTGACTCGGTCTTCGAAAAAGGTTACCGCGCAGCCGAATTACGCTGCGCGCGACGCCGGCCCGCGGCGCCCTGACCCGAACCGCCGTGTCCGGACCGGCTCTGTCCCGAGCCCACATTCTGACGGGTGCCGGTGCCCTGGCGGGTGCCGGTGCCCTGGCGCGACGTGGCGCCCTGACGCGATCCACCCTGACGGGAGCCCTCGCCGTGGCGTGCGCCTCCGCGACGACCCTGACCGCCCGAGCGCTGCGGCCGCGACGGGGCGGCAGCCGCCTTCGGGGCCGGCGGCACGTGCGGTGCGACCTCGCCGACGAGCTTCAGCACGTGCTCCGAGTCCGCGGTCACGCGGATCGGCGACACCGTGATCGCGGCCTTGCGCATGATGACCTGAAGGTCCTTGCGCTGGTCAGGAAGGACGACCGTCACCACGTCACCGGTGCTGCCGGCGCGCGCCGTGCGGCCGGACCGGTGCAGGTACGCCTTGTGCTCGGCCGGCGGATCGACGTGCACGACCAGTTCGACGTCGTCGACGTGCACGCCGCGGGCCGCGACGTCGGTCGCGACCAGCACCCGCGCCTCACCCGACGCGAACGCCGCGAGGTTCCGGTCGCGGGCGTTCTGTGACAGGTTGCCGTGCAGATCCACGGCCGGGATACCCGACTCGGTGAGCTGACGGGCCAGCTTGCGGGCCTGATGCTTGGTGCGCATGAACAGGATCCGGCGTCCGGTCCCCGACGCGAGGGTCCGCACCAGTGCCTTCTTCGAGTCGACGCTGTCGACGTCGAACACGTGGTGGGTCATCGCGGCGACCGGCGAGTGGGCCTCGTCGACCGAGTGCATCACCGGGTCGTGCAGGAAGCGCTTGACGAGCTTGTCGACGCCGTTGTCCAGGGTTGCGGAGAACAGCAGCCGCTGACCGTTCTGGGGGGTCGCGTTGAGAATCCGGGTGACCCCGGGCAGGAACCCGAGATCGGCCATGTGATCGGCCTCGTCGAGCACGGTGATCTCGATTGCGTCGAGCGTGACGAAGCCCTGACGCATCAGGTCTTCGAGGCGACCCGGGCACGCGATGACGATGTCGACGCCGCGGCGCAGCGCCTCGACCTGCCGGTTCTGGGACACACCACCGAAGATGGTGGTGACGCGCAGGCCCGTGGTGTGGGCGAGCGGCTCGACCGTCGCGGCGATCTGGGTCGCCAGTTCGCGGGTCGGTGCCAGTACGAGGCCGCGCGGCCGTCCCGCCGCGCGCGACGAACCGCCGGCGAGGCGGGCGGTCAGCGGAATCGAGAACGCGAGGGTCTTGCCGCTGCCGGTGCGGCCGCGACCGAGGACGTCGCGTCCGGCCAGGGTGTCGGGGAGGGTGTCGACCTGGATCGGGAACGGTGCGGTGATGCCGTTGTCGCCGAGGGTCGCGACGAGCGTCCTCGGGACACCGAGGTCGGAAAAGGATGTGGTCAAGGTACGGCGCTGCCTTTCGATGCGGCGTGTGTGCACGCGACCGGAAGCTCCGGTGGTGTGCGGTGGATCGCCGCGAGGAAGGCCGATGCTGCATTGCGTGCGGGCCGGGCACGATCCCGGGCCGCCGGTATCCCACGACGGTGAGTGTCGTCGTGACACTCGAACCGGGTCAGCCTACCGCATGTTCGGGACGCCGCCCGACACGTCTCAGAGTCCGACCCACTCCGAGGCGCCGTCGGTGAACGCCTGGCGCTTCCAGATCGGCACTTCCCGTTTGATGCGTTCCACCAGTTCCGCGCAGGTCGCGAACGCTTCCGCGCGGTGCGGGGCCGCGACCGCCGCGACCAGCGCGAGGTCCCCGATGGTGAGATGGCCCACTCGGTGCACCGCGGCGACCGGCAGACCCGATTCGGCGGCCACCTGTTCGCAGCAGTTGCGCAGGAAGGTTTCCGCGTCCGGGTGCGCCTGGTACTCCAGTGCGGTCACGGACTGCCCGCCGTCGTGGTTGCGGACGACTCCGGTGAACACGACGACGGCGCCGTGCTCGGGTCCGGCGACCGCGGCGTCCACCGCTGCCGGGTCGAGCGGCTCCGACGAAATCCGTGCCAGCAGTTCACTCATGAGCTCCGCCTCCCGAAACCTGCGCGAGAAGATGATCGAGGATCGGTTCGAGCGCGGCCAGCCCGTCCTTGACCCCGCCCGGCGACCCGGGCATGTTCACCACCACGGTACGTCCGACCAGTCCGGCGACCCCGCGCGAGAGCACCGCGTACGGGGTGACCTCGAGACCGCGGCGCCGGATCGCGTCGGCGACGCCGGGCAGTTCCCGATCGAGCACGGCCAGTGTCGCTTCCGGGGTCGCATCGGTCGGGGACGCGCCGGTGCCGCCGGTGGTCAGTACCAGGGCCGGCGCGCCGGTGAGCGCGTCGGCCAGTCCCTCGGCGATCCGCGCGTCCGGGTACACGAGGGGTCCGCGCACCGCGAAACCGCGCTCGCTCAGCCACCGGACGATGACCGGTCCGGTGGCGTCCTCGCGGGTACCGGCCGCCACCCCGGTGGACGCCACCAGCACCACCGCCGAACGTTCCTGCGGAGCAACCGGTTCCGCAGCGGCCGATTCTTCGGTGGTCGACTCGTCGCGGGTCCAGTGTCCGCGCTTGCCGCCCTCCTTCGAGATCAGTCGCACCCCGTTCATCACGGCCGCGGGGTCGACGGCCTTGACCATGTCGTGCAGGGTCAGTCCCGCGACCGCGACCGCGGTGAGCGCTTCCATCTCGACGCCGGTGGGCCCCTTAGTCTTCGCGGTCGCCTCCACGGTGATCGACGTGTCGGTGAACCCGAACGACACCTTCACCGACGACAACGCCAACTGGTGGCACAGCGGGATGAGTTCCCAAGTGCGTTTGGCGGCAGCGATTCCCGCGATGCGCGCGGTCGCGAGGACGTCGGCCTTGGGCATGTCGTCGGCCCGTACCAGCGCCACCACCTCGGGGGTGGTGACCAGTTCACCGGCGGCGACCGCGACCCGGGTGGTGTCGGCCTTGGCGGAGACGTCGACCATGCGGGCTCGGCCCTGGTCGTCGAGATGACTCAAATCGCTCACAGCGGAAGTACTTTCACGAGATCTCCGGCGCGGAGGGAGGTGGTGTCGGCCGCGACGTCGAGCAGCGCGTCGGCGCCAGACATCCCGGCGACGAGGTGCGACCCGGGTCCGGACACGACGGTCACGCCGTCACCGTCGCGGCGGGCCCGGAAGAACTGGCGCTTACCCGCCACCGAGGTCAGATCGGCGGTGAGCGGCAGCATCGACGGCTCGATTGCGGGCAGCCCCGCGGCGGCGCGCAGCAGCGGCCGGGTGAACACCTCGAACGAGATCAGCGCGCTGACCGGATTGCCGGGGAACGCCAGAATCGGAATCCCGTCGACGACCGCGGTGCCCTGCGGACCGCCGGGCTGCATCGCCACCGACACGAACTCGCCGCCGCGCGGGCCGAGCACGTCCTTGACGACCTCGAAGTCGCCCTTGGAGACGCCACCGGAGGTGATCACGACCTCGGCGACGTCCGTGGCGTGCGCGATCTTCAGGGCGAATTCCTCCGCGTCGTCCTCGCTGTGGTCGACGGACACGACCTCGGCGCCGTTGGCGAGCGCGCTGGCCGCGAGCGCCGGTCCGTTGGAGTTGAAGATCTTGCCGGGACCGAGATCGGTGCCGCCGAAGACCAGTTCGCTGCCGGTGGAGATCACCGCGACCCGCGGCAGGGCGCGTACCGGAACCTCGGTCATGCCGACCGCGGCGAGCGCGGCGATGTGCCGGGGCGCGATGAGCTGTCCGGCCGGGAGCAGTTCGGCGCCGGCGGCGATGTCGCTGCCGCGTTCGCGCACATAGGTGCCGGCCGCGACGGACCGGTGCACGGTGACGGTGGCCTGCCCGTCGGTGGAGCTGTTGTCGGTGGTGTCCTCGACGGGGACGACGGCGTCCGCGCCCTCGGGGATCGGAGCGCCCGTCATGATCTTCCGCGCGGTCCCCGTCTCGTGGACGGACATCCCGGCACCGGCGGCGAGCACTCCGCGCACCGGCAGCGTCACCGGCACGGTCGCGACCGCGGCGGCGTCGACGGCGTAGCCGTCCATCTGGGAGTTGCGGAACGCGGGCAGGTCGATGGGTGCGTGGATCGGTTCGGCCAGCACCCGGTTCAGGGCCCGGGCGAGCGGTACCTTCACCGTCGGCCTCGTTCGCAGCGGCGCCAAGAGCGCCGCGACGTGCTCCACGTGTTCCTCCACGGACCGCCTGCCGCCTGTCATGCCCGCAATCCTAGGCACACCGCGCGCGGAGACAGTTGCGGTAGGTCGTGCGACGCGCAGGCGGGGACCTCGGACAGCCGCCGGCGACCGGCCGGGGAGGGTGTCTTCCGCCGCGAATCGGACGGGAGCGGCATACTGGCGTCATGACGGCGGTGATCCGATGACGACGATCGATGTGGGGATTCCGTCCGTGCGAGTCGCCACGGACGACGTGTCCGATCGTCCCGACACACCGGAACTGGTCGACCGCTTCGGTCGCGTGGCCCGCGACCTGCGCGTGTCGATCACGGAGAAATGTTCCCTGCGCTGCACGTACTGCATGCCGGAGGAGGGGCTGCCCGCGATTCCGCGTGAGAACCTGCTCACCGCGGCGGAGATCGTCCGGCTCGTCGGGATCGGGGTCCACCTGCTCGGCATCGAGGAGGTCCGCTTCACCGGCGGGGAACCGCTCATGCGCCGCGATCTCGAGGAGATCATCGCCGGATGCGCCGAGGTTGCGCCGGGCACTCCGCTGGCGGTGACCACGAACGCGGTCGGACTTGCGCATCGCGCGGCGGGGTTGGCGGCCGCCGGTCTGACCCGCGTGAACATCTCCCTCGACACCGTCGACCGCGACCATTTCGCGCGGCTGACCCGCCGCGACCGCCTCGATTCGGTGCTCGCCGGCATCCGCGCCGCCAACAGCGCCGGATTCTCCCGGGTGAAGATCAACGCGGTGCTCATGCCCGACACGCTCGCCGGCGCCGCCGATCTGCTGCAGTGGTGCCTCGACGAGCAGGTCGAACTGCGGTTCATCGAGGAGATGCCGCTCGACGCCGACCACGCGTGGGCGCGGGAGAACATGGTCACCGCGCAGCGGCTGCTCGACGTCCTCGGTGAACGGTTCGAGCTCACCGAGACCGGACGGGAGGATCCGTCCGCACCGGCGGAACGGTGGCTGGTGAACGGCGGTCCCGCCACGGTCGGGATCATCGCGTCGGTGACCCGGTCGTTCTGCTCGGACTGCGACCGCACCCGCCTCACGTCCGAGGGCACGGTGCGGTCCTGCCTGTTCAGCGACACCGAAACCGATCTGCGGGCGGCGTTGCGGGGCGGTGCGAGCGACGAGGAGCTTGCCGCGGTGTGGCGCGGCGCGATGTGGAACAAGTGGGCCGGGCACGGCATCGACGCGGCGGATTTCGCACCGCCGCAACGCAGTATGGGAGCTATCGGTGGGTGATCAGGTGACCGGCATCGAGGTGCGCTACTTCGCGGCGGCCGTCGACGCGGCGGGCCGTGAGAAGGAAACCGTCGAGCTGGCGTCGCCGGCGGATCTGGGTGCGCTGAAGGCGGCGTTGATCGAGCGGCACGGTCCGGACATGGAGCGGGTCCTCAAGGTGGCCGCGTTCCTCGTCGGATCGGGTCCGGACGCCGAGCTCACCCGCGACCTCGCCCGTCCCGCCGGGGAGCGCGTCGACGTGCTGCCCCCGTTCGCCGGGGGATAGCGCACCCGGTCAGCCGGCGGTCCGCTCCGCGAGCCACTGCGTGAAGGTGATCGTGCCGTCCCGGTGGTCGGGGGCGAGGTTCTCCCCGGCACGCCAGAAGCGTCCGAGTCCACCGGGCAGCCGGATCGGCGCGACCACCCCGCGGACGCCGGCCGCGCGCTTCCACCGCTGGACGAGATCGTGCATGGGCAGGATCTCCGGACCTCCGACGACCTGCGGGACGTCCGCCGGGTCGGGGGCGTCCGGCGGAGCCTCCGCGGCGTCGGCGAGTGCACGGGCGACGTCTCGGACGTCGATCGGCTGGAACGCGGTGTCGGTGAACGCGGGCAGCAGCCCGACCCGCGCGGCCGGGCCGCACAGCATCGGCACGAAACTGTGGAACTGCGTGGCCCGCACGATCCGGGTGTCGAGGCCGGAGTCCCGGTAGCGCCGTTCCTGCTCGGTCTTGGCCCGGTAGTAGGCCAGCGGACCGCGATCGACGTTCACGATCGACAGCAGCACCACCCGCGTCACGTGCGCGGCGCCGGCCGCGGCGAGCAGATTCGCCGCGCCGGTCGTCAGCACGGGCCGCGCCCGCCGCGACTTGCCGTCGGTGGTGTCGATCACGACGTCGACGCCGGCGAGTGCCTCGGCCAGTCCCGACCCGGAGATCAGGTCGGCAGGGGCCGGTTGCGCACCCGCGATCGGGCTGCCGCCGCGCCGGCTGAGCACCCGCACGTTGTGGCCGCGGCCGAGCAGTTCCGACACCACTGCCGCGCCTGCCTCGCCGGTGCCACCGGCCACCAGTGCCGTCGCCATCGTTCGTCTCCCGTCGGGCGGTGCGTGGCCCGTCAGCGCCACCAGGTGTCGTAGGGCGTGACCGGGACCGTGCGCTTGTGGCGAGTCTTGAGGAAGACCTCCTCGATCTTGGCGGCCAGTTCGTCGGTGACGGGCTTGCCCTCGAGGTAGTCGTCGATCTCGTTGTAGGTCATACCGAGCGCCACCTCGTCCGGCAGTGCCGGGCGGTCGTCCTCGAGGTCGGCGGTGGGAACCTTCTTCCACGTGCTCTCCGGCGCGCCGAGTTCCCGCAGCAGTTCCGCGCCCTGACGCTTGGTCAGGCCCGTCAACGGCGTGAGATCGACACCGCCGTCACCGAACTTGGTGAAGAAGCCGGTGACGGCCTCCGCGGCGTGGTCGGTGCCGACGACGAGATAGCCGAGTTCACCGGCGATCGCGTACTGCAGCATCATCCGCTCGCGGGCCTTGATATTGCCGCGGACGAAGTCGCGCAGCCGAATCCCCTCACCGAAGATCTCCGCCATCGCCTCGCCGGCTTCGGCGGCGCTCGCGTCGGCTCCGGGCTTGACGTTGACGCGCAGCGACCGGTCCGGCCGGATGAAGTCGAGCGCGATCTGCGCGTCGTGTTCGTCGGCCTGCTCACCGTAGGGCAGACGCACGGCGACGAACTCGACGTCGTAGTGGTCGGCGCGCAGTTCCCCGACGGCGAGCTGCGTCAGCCGGCCCGCCAGCGTGCTGTCCTGGCCGCCGCTGATGCCGAGAACGAATCCTTTGGCGAACGTGCTGCGTAGGTAGTCCTTGAGGAAGTCCACCCGCAGCCGGATCTCGGCCTGCGGGTCGATCGTCGGCTTGACGCCGAGTTCTTCGATGATCTGGGCGCGAAGGGTCGTCATTCGCAAAACCCTAGCGGTGTCGTTGCGGCGCCGCGCGCCCATATCCGGGCCCACCGGGCAGACTCGGTGCGGTGAACAGCGACCGTGTCTTTCGCAAACACGATCCGGGCGCGCACCCGGACTTCTACCGCGCCGAGGCGGCCGGTCTGGAGTGGCTCGCGCGGGCCGGGCTGCGGGTGCCGCGGGTGCACCGCGTCGACGCCCGGTCCATCCAACTCGAGCGGATCACCGAGACCGCGCCGGATGCGGCGGCTGCCCGGGAGTTCGGGGCACGCCTGGCGGCTGCGCACGATGCCGGTGCCGACGGGTTCGGTTGCGCGCCCGACGGATTCGACGGTCAGATCTTCATCGGCCGTCGACCGATGAGCAGCACGGTGCACGCGAGCTGGGGCGAGTTCTACGCGATCGAACGCGTCCTGCCCTTCGTCGGGATCGCGGTCGAGGCCGGCCACGTGACCGCGCGGCAACTGCCCGACATCGAGCGGGCGTGCGCGCTCGTCGCGTCCGGGGCCTTCGACGACGACGATCCTCCCGCCCGGCTGCACGGCGACCTGTGGAACGGCAACGTGCTGTGGTCGCCCGGTGGAGTGGTGGTCATCGATCCCGCGGCCCACGGCGGGCACCGCGAAACCGACCTCGCGATGCTCGCGCTGTTCGGCTGCCCGTACCTGGACGACGTGCTCGCCGGGTACGACTCCGGGCATCCGCTGCGGCCCGGGTGGCGCGAGCGGGTGCCGCTGCACCAGCTGCATCCGCTGGCGGTGCACGCCGCAGGATACGGTTCCGGATACGGACGAGCGTTGCACCGGGCGGCGCTCGCGACACTCGACATCGGAGAACGCACGTGAACGGGATTCTTGTCGTCGCCGCCACCAAGAGCGAGGCCGCGCATGTGCCGAAGCGCTTCGAGACCGTCATCACGGACATCGGGAAGGTCGCGGCGGCGGTCGCGGTGACCGAGGCGCTGGCTGCGTATCCGCGGGACGCGCGGCCGCTGGTCGTCAACATCGGTACCGCCGGTGCGTTGCATGCGCACCACGGCGGCCTGTACGTGCCGTCGACGGTGATCAACCACGACATCAGCAGCGAGATCCTGCGCAGCCTCGGACATCCCGTGCAGGACGTGCTCGAGTTGCCCGAGGGCGACGGCACGGTGCTGGCCACCGGGGACGCGTTCGTCTCCGACGCCGAGGTGCGCGACGCGCTCGCGACCCGCGCCGATCTCGTCGACATGGAGGGGTTCGCGATCGCGTTCGCCGCCGCCCGCATGGGCGCGCGGTGCCGGCTCGTCAAGCACGTGAGCGATCACGCCGACGAGTCCGCGCTGGACTGGCCGGCGCAGGTCGACGAGAGCGCGCGGATCCTCGCGACCTGGCTGGCCGACCGGTACTGAGCCGCTATCGGGCGGTGAAGCCGAGCCCGTCCACGCCGTTCGGGGCGGTGATCCGCATCGTGGCGGCGTCGATCTCGTAGACGGTCTCGCCGGCCAGTACCGCCAGGACGTGGTTCTCGACGGCGGCCACCTCCGGGTCCGGGCACGCCATGCGGGTTGTGGCGAGCGGCCCGAACGTCAGGGTGCCGTCGCCGATATGCGCGGTGCCGGTGAACCGGTTGCATCCGGTGCTGCCGCTGACCGACCCGTCCTCGGCGACGAGCAGGCTGGGCGCGGACCGCTCGAGGGCCACCGACGTCACGGTCGCGTCCGGGGTGTACATGGTGGTGGCGACCCATTCGGTGCCGGTCAGCGGCCGGTCCGGGTCGACGACCTTCTTGTCGGTGAGCGAGACGGTCACCGCGTCGCCGGTGAGGGTGAGCACGTCGCCGTCGACGGACCACTGCGGATCGGCGTCGAACAGTCCGGTCAGCCACGCGTCCGCGCCGTCCTTCGGGGGCGGGCAGGCCATCATCGTGCTCGCCAGCCGATCGGTGCGCAGCACCCCGTCCGCGAGATCGACCTCGCCGACCGCGCGGTTGCATCCGGCGGTCGCCGCGATCCGGCCCGGCTCCGGGAATTCGACGACGAGCGGTCCCTCGCCGGGAATCGGGGTGCCGGTGACCTCGGTGGAGACGAACGTGCGGCCGATCAGGGCGGCGGGGTCCGTCGCGGACGACGTGGCGTCGGCGCCCTCGTCGCTGCTGCACGCGGTCGCGACGACGGTGAGGGCAAGTGCGGCAAGAACTCCGAAGGTGCGGCTCATGTCGTCACAGTACGGTCCGGACCGTCCGAACCGGGGGAGGTTGCGACGCGCCGCACCAGATCGGACCAGTTGTCGGAGAGCCGGTCGAGGCTGTAGCCGAGGTTGCGCCACTGGTGCAGCACGAGGGTCGCCTCGAGGGACGCGCACAGGGAATGCGCCAGCAGCGGCACGTCGCCGCCGACGTCCGCGGCCCGCAGCAGCGTCTCGATGTGGGTGCGGGTAACCGCGCGGGCGGGTGCGTCGAACCTGTTGGAACTGGACGCTTCCGCTGCGCGCAGCAACTCGCCCTGCACCTCGACGAGGGCGATCCGGGCCCGGCCGAATGCGATCAGCCGGTCGACGGGATCGGCACCGGGACCCAGCGGCGGGGGGCCGGTCATGAACGCTTCCTGGAACTCGCGTTCGGTGTGGTCGAGCAGCGCCTGCATCAGGCCGCCGCGCGATCCGAAACGGCGGAACACGGTGCCCTTGCCGACCCCGGCCCGGGCCGCGACGGCTTCCATCGTCACGGCGTCGACGCCGCGTTCGCTCACCAGGAGGGTCGCGGCGTCGAGGAGAAGGCGCCGGTTGCGGGCGGCGTCGCATCGCTCGGCGGTGTGCTCGTCGTCCGCCCGGGGCAGGGGGATGGTGTTCACGACATCACAATAGCCGCCCCGGGAATGAAAGTGGACCGCGGTCCGTTTATGCTTGTCGTGGGTAACCGGCCCACCCCTGGATCAAAACGAAGGATGACCCATGTCCCAGACGCGCATTCTCGCTCTCGTCGGCAGCCTCCGCTCCGCCTCCGTCAACCGTAAGCTCGCCGAGGCCGCCGCCGAACTCGCACCCGAGGGCGCCGAGGTCGTCATCTACGAAGGCCTGGCCGAGGTTCCCTTCTACAACGAGGACATCGACGGCGAGAACGCCCCGGCCGCGGCCGTCGCGCTGCGTGAAGCCGGTGCCGCCGCCGACGCCGTCGTGCTGTTCACCCCCGAATACAACGGCACCATCCCGGCCGTGCTGAAGAACGCCATCGACTGGCTGTCGCGCCCCTACGGCTCCGGTGCCATCGCCGGCAAGCCGGTCGCGGTCGTGAGCGCCTCCCCGAGCGGCAACGCCGCCAAGTGGGCGCTCGAGGACACCGTCAAGTCCGTCGGCATCGCCGGCGGCAAGGTCGTCGAGGGCGGCTCACTGTCCGTCGGCGGCACCATCGGCAAGTTCGGTGAGGCGCATCCGAAGGAGCACGCCGAGACCGCCGGCCAGCTCACCGAGGTTCTCGTCAACCTTCTCGCCGCCGAGAAGGCCCTCGTCGACGCCTGACGCCTCCTCCGCACTTCACAGGCCCCCCGCATCGCACCCGCGATGCCGGGGGCCTGCGTCGTCAGACACCGCGCCGAGTCGGGTTTCCGGCCCCGAATAGGGGGAACTCCACCCGGAGACATTCGGATCGGAGGGAACATGTCGAACGGCGCGGACCACCCGGAGACCGGCGACCACTGGCACACCGTCACCCTGCGCGTCGACGGACACGAACGGCGCATCGTCGTGGACGTGCGCACCACCCTTCTCGACGCCCTGCGCGACCGCGTCGGCTGCATGTCCCCGAAGAAGGGCTGCGATCACGGCCAGTGCGGTTCGTGCACGGTCCTGCTCGACTCCCGCCGTGTCGTGACCTGCCTGGCCCTCGCCGTCTCGCACGACGGAGCCGACATCGTCACCGCCGCCGGACTCGCCGAACGGCAGAGACACCCGCTGCACGACGCATTCGTCGACCACGACGCGTTCCAGTGCGGCTACTGCACCCCCGGTCAGATCTGTTCGGCGACAGGCATGCTCGCCGAGTTCGACCGTGGCGACCCCAGTGCCGTCACCTCTCCGGGCGGTTCACCCGAGCTGGACGACGCCGAGATCCGGGAGCGGCTGAGCGGGAACCTGTGCCGCTGCGCCGCCTACCCCAACATCGTCGCCGCGGTGCGCAGCGTCGCCGCGAACCGGGAGGCCCGGCCGTGAGACCCCTGCAGTACCTTCGGCCGGAGAATCCCGAGGCGGCGGTCGCCGCCATGCACTCCGCGCCCGGCGGCGCGTACCTCGCCGGCGGGACGAACCTCGTCGACCACCTGAAGCTCGGCGTCGCCACCCCCGATCTGCTCGTCGACATCTCCCGCCTGCCGCTCGGCGGGATCGAACCGACCACCGACGGGGGAGTGCGGATCGGCGCGACCGTCTCCAACACCGGCCTCGCGGTGCACCCCACGATCCGCGACCACTATCCCGGACTGTCGCAAGCACTTCTATCCGGGGCCTCCGCGCAGATCCGCAACGCCGCCACCGTCGGCGGCAATCTGCTCCAGCGCACCCGCTGTGTGTACTTCCGGGACCCGACCACCCCGTGCAACAAACGAGACCCGGGTAGCGGCTGCGCGGCCCTCGGCGGATTCAACCGCCAGCACGCCGTCCTCGGCGGCTCCGACCGGTGCGTGGCGACCCACCCGTCCGACATGGCTGTGGCCATGGTCGCGCTCGACGCGGTCGTCGTGGTGCTGGGCGCGACAGGAGAGCGGCGCATCCCGATCGAAGAGTTCTACCGGCTGCCCGGCGACGACCCGCAGAGCGACACCGTTCTCGACCACGACGATCTCGTCGTCGCGGTGGAGCTTCCCGCGCCGCAGAATGCGGTCGCCTGCTACCGGAAGGTGCGCGACCGGGCGTCGTACGCGTTCGCGCTGGTGTCCGTCGCGGCGGACCTCACTGTCTCGGCCGGCACCGTCACCGGCTGCCGTCTCGCCTACGGCGGCGTCGCAACCCGGCCGTGGCGCGCCCACCGCGCCGAGGAGGTCGTGCTCGGGCATGCACCCGACGACGCGACGTTCGCCGCGGCCGCCGACGCAGAACTCGTCGACGCGCGGCCCCTCGCCGGCAACGCCTTCAAGATGCCGTTGCTGCGGCGGACCACCGTGGCGGTGCTGCGCGACCTCACCGCACGAGCGACCCGGGAGGAACGATCGTGACCGCATCGCACACGGCGATCGGAACCTCGACGCCGCGCGTCGACGGCCCGCAGAAGGTCGCGGGCACAGCGCCGTACGCATACGAACATCCCGTCGAGCATCCGGCCTACCTGGTTCCGCTGACCGCGGCCGTTGCCCGCGGAAGGATCCGGGTCGTCGACACCGACGCGGCGCTGGCCGTACCCGGGGTCCTCACCGTGCTCACCCCGCAGAACGCAGCCCGGCTCGTCGAACCCGACCGCGGCGAGCACCGGGTGCTGCAGAGCTTCGAGGTCGCCTTCCGCGGTCAGATCATCGCCGCCGTCGTCGCCGAGACACCCGAGGTCGCGCAGGAGGCGTGCGACCTGATCGCCGTCGAGTACGACGAACAGCTCCACGACGTCGTGTTCCGGGCGGACCACCCCGACCGCTACACGCCGGAGAAGGTCAACGGCGGATTCCCGCCGGACACCGCGCGCGGCGACGTCGACACCGCCCTCGCGCGCGCCGACGTGGTCGTCGACGAAACCTATTCCACCCCCGAGGAACACAACAATCCGCTCGAGCCCCACACCGCGGTCGCGGTGTGGGCCGACGACCGGCTCACCGTCTACGACTCGACCCAGCACCCGCACGGCGTCGCCGCGGCGCTCGCGTCCGCCCTGGGTATCGAGCAGGACCGGATCCGGGTGGTCGCGCCCTACGTCGGCGGCGGATTCGGATCGAAGGGCGGCCCCCACGCCCACGACGTGCTCACCGCGATGGCCGCACGGAAACTGCCCGGCCGCGCCGTGAAGTTCGCCGTGCCGCGCCGTGACATGTTCGGCTACGTCGGCTACCGCGCGCCGACCGTGTCGCGGGTGCGTCTGGGCGCCGACCACGACGGCCGCCTCGTCGCGATCGCTCACGACAGTGTCGTGCAGTCCTCCCACGTCGACGAATTCGTCGAACAGGCCGCGGTTCCCGCACGCACCATGTACGCCACGGACAACCTGCGCACCACCCACCGCGCCGTCCCCCTCGACGTGCCGGCACCGTTCTGGATGCGCGCCCCCGGCGAGGCGCCGGGAATGTTCGCGCTCGAGGTCGCGCTCGACGAACTCGCCCACCGCTGCGGCCTGGACCCGATCGAGCTGCGCATCCGCAACGAACCCGAGGTCGATCCCGAGTCCGGGAAGCCCTGGTCGTCACGACGTCTGGTCGAGTGCCTGCGCGAAGGCGCCCGCCGGTTCGGCTGGAACCCGGACGACCGGGAACCCGGGATCCGCCGGGACGGGCGCTGGCTGGTCGGGACCGGCGTCGCCTCCGCGACCTATCCGCACATGGTCGCCCCCGGTTCGGAGGTCACCGTCCGGTACCTCGGTGAGGGCAAGTACTCGGTGCGCACCGGCGCCGCCGACATCGGGACCGGCGCCTGGACGACACTGACCCTCGTCGCCGCCGATGCGCTCGGTTGCCGTCCCGAGGAGGTGGACGTCGAGATCGGTGACACCGCACTGCCGAACGCGACGGTCGCGGGCGGGTCGTCCGGCACGTCGTCGTGGGGGAGCGCGATCGTCGCGGCCGCGGACGAGTTCCACAAGCGATACGGCGACGACCCCGAACCGGGCGCCGAGGCGAGCGCGACCGCGGGCAAGGCTCCGGAACTCGAGCACTACAGCATCCACTCGTACGGCGCGCACTTCGCGGAGGTGCGGGTCGACGCGGACACCGGCGAGATCCGGGTCCCCCGCATGTTCGGGATGTTCTCGGTGGGGCGGGTGGTCAATCCGCGCACCGCCCGCTCACAGTTCATCGGCGGCATGAGTTTCGGGATCTCGATGGCGCTGTTCGAGGAGAGCGTCCGCGACGCCCGACTCGGCCACGTCGTCAACCACGATCTCGCCGAATACCTGATCCCGACCCACGCGGACATCGGCGACGTCGACGCCGCGTGGCTCGACGAGGACGACCGGCGAGCCACCCCGATGGGCTCGCGCGGCACGGGGGAGATCGGCATCGTCGGCAGCGCCGCCGCGGTCGTCAACGCCGTCTGGCACGCGACGGGCACGAGGGTGCGGTCACTGCCCGTGCGGCTCGACGATCTGCTCCCGGCGCTGCCGTAGAAAGGGCGCTTCCGCGGCGCCCGCGGAACGTGTCGGTGGGCTGCGCCACACTGTCCTCGAACGCGCCTCGCGGTGTGGTCGAACGCACACCCCGACGGACGGCGCGCGACACGCCGAGAGGGGGTGGAAAACGCCCAGGTCGGACATGCGCGACCTGGGAATACCAAGAATGTAGTTCACAACATCCTGGGTTTGGTGAATCTGTCTGCCACAAGGTGTAGTGTCTAGACCGCTGGAAGGCCACAACATCACCGGTCCCTCTGGGGAAGAAGGATCGACTCGATTCGACGGCCGTTCGAGCACCACGCAGCAGTCAGTCGCCAGGCCGATTCGGCCCGTTGGAACAAAAGGGGCTCCTATGAACATCACCGTCTACACCAAGCCTGCTTGCGTTCAGTGCAATGCCACCTACCGCGCCCTCGACAAGGCCGGTATCGAGTACGACGTCGTCGACATCTCCGAGAACCCGGAGGCTCGTGACTACGTGATGGCCCTGGGTTACCTCCAGGCGCCCGTTGTCGTCGCCGGTGACGACCACTGGTCGGGTTTCCGTCCCGATCGCATCAAGCAGCTCGCGGTCGCGGCCTGATGTTCCCCGGTGCCGCTCCGGCGGCACCGGCACAACCCCCTTGTGTGTGAAGGACCGGGTGTGTGGGGCCGGTCCCTTCGAGCGAGCGAGCAGATGGTGAGTACCGATGAGTTCAGCACCCACAGGAACGCGCCTCGTGTACTTCTCGAGTGCGTCGGAGAACACCCATCGATTCGTCGAGCGGCTCGGGTTGCCGGCGCACCGGATCCCGTTGCACGACCGTGACGGCTCCTTCGAGGTGCACGAGCCGTACGTCCTGATCGTGCCGACCTACGGGGGCGGCACCACCGTGACCGGACGGGACACGAGCTTCGTTCCCAAACAGGTCATCCGATTCCTCAACAACGAACACAACCGCGCACTGATCCGGGGCGTCATCGCCGCGGGGAACACCAATTTCGGCGAGTCGTATTGCTTTGCAGGCGATATCGTTTCGCGTAAGTGCAAGGTTCCGTACCTGTATCGATTCGAACTGATGGGAACCGCCGAGGACGTCGAACGCGTCCGGGCGGGGCTCGCGCAGTTCTGGGATCGGTCACTGCAGACCGCCTAGCCGCCCCGCGTGGTCTCCACGCCTCGAACGACCGCGCACCGGCAAGTCCGGGTGTGCGCGGCCGCAGACGTAACTCGCCGTTACCCGATACTCACAGTGGGAGCAAACACCGTGACCATCACCGATCCCGCGCCGACCGCGACGAGCACCAAGTCGGACGCTTCGCTCGAAGGCCTCGACTACCACGCGCTCAACGCGATGCTGAATCTCTACGGTCCCAACGGCGAGATCCAGTTCGACAAGGACGTGGCCGCGGCCCGGCAGTACTTCCTGCAGCACGTCAACCAGAACACCGTGTTCTTCCACGACCTCGACGAGAAGCTCGACTACCTCGTCGAGGAGAACTACTACGAGCCCGAGGTTCTCGAGAAGTACTCGCGCCCGTTCGTGAAGAAGCTGTTCCAGCACGCGTATTCGAAGAAGTTCCGGTTCCCGACGTTCCTGGGTGCGTTCAAGTACTACACGTCGTACACGCTCAAGACGTTCGACGGAAAGCGGTACCTCGAACGCTTCGAGGACCGTGTGTGCATGGTCGCGCTGACCCTCGCCGACGGTGACGAGATCCTCGCGACGCACCTGGTCGACGAGATCATCTCCGGCCGCTTCCAGCCGGCGACCCCCACGTTCCTCAACTCCGGCAAGAAGCAGCGCGGCGAGCCGGTCTCGTGCTTCCTGCTGCGCATCGAGGACAACATGGAGTCCATCGGCCGCGCGATCAACTCCGCTCTGCAGCTGTCCAAGCGCGGTGGCGGTGTCGCGTTGCTGCTCAGCAACATTCGTGAGCACGGCGCCCCGATCAAGAAGATCGAGAACCAGTCGTCGGGCGTCATCCCGATCATGAAGCTGCTCGAGGACTCCTTCTCGTACGCCAACCAGCTCGGTGCCCGTCAGGGTGCCGGTGCCGTCTACCTGCACGCGCACCACCCGGACATCTACCGCTTCCTCGACACCAAGCGTGAGAACGCCGACGAGAAGATCCGCATCAAGACGCTGTCGCTGGGCGTCGTGATCCCGGACATCACGTTCGAGCTCGCGAAGCGGAACGAGGACATGTACCTGTTCTCGCCGTACGACGTCGAGCGCGTCTACGGAAAGCCGTTCGCGGACATCGACGTCACCGAGAAGTACTACGAGATGGTCGACGACAAGCGCATCCGCAAGTCGAAGATCAAGGCGCGCGAGTTCTTCCAGACGGTCGCCGAGCTGCAGTTCGAGTCCGGCTACCCGTACATCATGTTCGAGGACACCGTGAACCGCGCGAACCCGATCGCCGGCAAGGTCACCCACTCGAACCTGTGCTCGGAGATCCTGCAGGTCTCGACCCCGTCGACGTACAACGACGATCTGTCCTACAGCCATGTGGGCAAGGACATCTCGTGCAACCTGGGGTCGCTGAACATCGCGAAGACGATGGATTCGCCGGACTTCGCGCAGAGCATCGAGGTCGCGATCCGCGCGTTGACCGCGGTCGCCGATCAGACGTCCATCGACTCCGTTCCCTCGATCAAGAAGGCGAACGACGAGGGGCACGCCATCGGCCTGGGCCAGATGAACCTCCACGGCTACCTGGCGCGGGAGCGGATCTTCTACGGATCCGAGGAGGGCGTCGACTTCACGAACATCTACTTCTACACGGTGCTGTTCCACGCGTTGCGCGCGTCGAACAAGCTCGCGATCGAACGCGGTACGTACTTCGCGGGATTCCCGGAGTCGAAGTACGCCTCGGGCGAGTTCTTCGACAAGTACACCGACCAGGTGTGGGAACCGGCGACCGAGAAGGTGCGTCAGCTCTTCGCCGATGCGAACATCGACATCCCCACGCAGGACGACTGGCGTGAGCTGAAGGCGTCGGTGCAGAAGCACGGCATCTACAACCAGAACCTGCAGGCCGTGCCGCCGACCGGGTCGATCTCCTACATCAACAACTCCACCAGCTCCATCCATCCGGTGGCGTCGAAGATCGAGATCCGCAAGGAAGGCAAGATCGGTCGCGTCTACTACCCGGCGCCGTACCTGACGAACGACAACCTGGAGTACTTCCAGGACGCGTACGAGATCGGGTACGAGAAGATCATCGACACCTACGCCGCGGCGACGCAGCACGTCGACCAGGGCCTGTCGCTGACGCTGTTCTTCAAGGACACCGTCACCACCCGCGACGTGAACAAGGCGCAGATCTACGCGTGGCGCAAGGGAATCAAGACGCTCTACTACATCCGTCTGCGGCAGATGGCGCTCGAGGGCACCGAAGTGGAGAACTGCGTCTCCTGCATGCTGTGACGAAATCTGCCGACACTCTTCGACATCCAGTAGGGAAAGACCGATGACCACTTCCGCACCCCGCGCACACTCGCCGGCCGACGGCGCCCACGTGAAACTGATCGACCGCGTGTCCGCGATCAACTGGAACCGCGTCCCCGACGAGAAGGACTCCGAGGTCTGGGATCGCCTCACCGGCAACTTCTGGCTGCCGGAGAAGGTGCCGGTGTCCAACGACATCCCGTCCTGGGGCACGCTCACCGCGTACGAGCAGCAGCTCACGATGCGCGTGTTCACGGGTCTGACGCTGCTCGACACCATCCAGGGCACGGTCGGTGCGGTGTCGCTGATCCCGGATGCGGTCACCCCGCACGAGGAAGCGGTGCTCACCAACATCGCGTTCATGGAGTCCGTGCACGCGAAGTCGTACTCGAACATCTTCTCCACGCTGTGCTCGACCCGCGAGATCGACGATGCGTTCCGCTGGTCGGAGGAGAACGAGAACCTGCAGCGCAAGGCTCAGATCGTTCTCGACTACTACCAGGGTGACAGCCCGCTCAAGCGCAAGGCTGCTTCGACGTTGCTCGAGTCGTTCCTGTTCTACTCGGGCTTCTACCTGCCGATGTACTGGTCGTCGCGCGCCAAGCTCACCAACACCGCCGACATGATCCGCCTGATCATCCGCGACGAGGCGGTGCACGGCTACTACATCGGCTACAAGTACCAGAAGGGGCTCGAGCAGATCACCCAGGCCGAGCGCGACGACCTCAAGGACTGGGTGTTCGAGCTGCTGTTCGAGCTGTACGACAACGAAACCCAGTACACCGCAGACCTGTACGACGAGGCGGGCCTGACCGAGGACGTCAAGAAGTTCCTGCGGTACAACGCCAACAAGGCGCTGATGAACCTGGGTTACGAGGCGCTGTTCCCGAAGGACGAGACGGACGTGAACCCGGCGATCCTGTCGGCACTGTCCCCGAACGCCGACGAGAACCACGACTTCTTCTCGGGCTCCGGCAGCTCGTACGTCATCGGCAAGGCAGTCGTCACCGAGGACGAGGACTGGGACTTCTGACCCGCCTGCTCGCGTAAACCCCCCGGCGCT
>NZ_JBMBTE010000011.1:0-79510 GCF_048897285.1 Rhodococcus sp. O3 | reverse complement strand
CGCGGCTCCCGCACCGGCGGCGCAGGGCGCCCGGTTCTGCCCGACCTGCGGCACCGAGCGCCGCGGCACCGAGAACTTCTGTTCCAACTGCGGGCAGCGGATCGGATAGCCCCACAAGCACTTTCGGCCCCCGGTCCGCGCGGACCGGGGGCCGAAAGTGCATGGACGATCAGACCTCGTCGAGGGAGGCGTCCTTGGTCTCGCGCACCGCGAGCAACGCGACGAACGTCAGCACCGCGGCGACGAGCAGATACACACCCACCCAGCCGACGCCGTACGTCGTGGCGAGCCAGGTCGCGATGAAGGGGGCCACCGCCGCGCCGAGAATGCTGGACACGTTGTAGGCGATGCCCGATCCTGTGTAGCGCACGTTGGTGGGGAACAACTCCGGCAGGATCGCCGACTGCGGGCCGAACGTGAAACCCATCAGCAGCATTCCGAGGATCAGGAAGAACAGCATGCGCGCGGAGCTCATGGCGTCGCCGTCCAGCAGCAGCCCGAAGCACAGGCCGAACACCATCATCGTGCCGGTGACGACGAGCAGGGTGGACCGGCGCCCGTAGCGGTCGGCGAGGATGCCGGAGACCGGGATCGCCGCGGCGAAGAACAGCACGGCCACGAGTTGCAGGACCAGGAAGTCCGAGTACCGGAAGCCTGCGCCGGTGCCGCCCTGGGCGGGTGTCTTGCCGGTGCCGAAGCTCAGCACCCACGTGGTCATGATGTAGAAGAGCGTGTAGGTCGCGAGCATCACGAAGGTGCCGATGATCAGCTGCCGCCAGCTGCTCTTGAACACCTCGACGAGCGGGGTCTTCACCTTCTTGCCGTCGGCGACGGCCTTCGCGAAGACCGGGGTCTCCTCGAGCTTGAGGCGAACGTAGAGACCGATGATCACCATGACGGCGCTGAGCAGGAACGGCACGCGCCAGCCCCACTCGAGGAACGCGCTGGACAGATCCGGATCGGAATTGTCGTGGCCGAGCAGCAGCGTCATGATCAGGAACAGCCCGTTGGCGAAGACGAATCCGATCGGGGCACCGAGCTGCGGCCACATCGCGGCCCACGCGCGCTTGCCGGGCTTCGCGGTCTCGGTCGCGAGCAGTGCCGCGCCGGACCATTCACCGCCGAGGCCGATGCCCTGGCAGAAGCGCATCAGCGCAAGCAGCATGGGGGCGAGCAGACCCACCTGGTGGTAGGTCGGCAACACGCCGATGAGGAACGTCGCGATGCCCATGGTGAGCAGCGAACCCACCAGCGTCGCCTTGCGTCCGATGCGATCACCGAAGTGACCGAACAGCACGGAGCCGATCGGGCGCGCCACGAACGCGATACCGAAGGTCGCGAGGGAGGCCAGCAGCGCGGTCGTCTCGTTGCCCTTCGGGAAGAACAGGTGCGGGAAGACGGAGACCGCGGCGGTCGCATAGATGTAGAAGTCGTAGAACTCGATGGACGTGCCGATCAGGCTCGCGACGACGATCCGCCTGCGGGGTACTCCCGCGACCCTGTCGTCGTCGTGCCGGTCCACGTCGAGGGTAGTGCTCACAAAACTCGCTCCACTAGTCACATTGTGGGAGGCTCATCCCACTTAGTAGGAAATTGAACACCTAATTTCCTTAGCGAAGCAAATTGGCCGGTTGCGATCGAGACCTCGGTCACCGCTAGGATCAGCCCGAGGTGTGCCGGGAAGTCTGGTCGGCGAGTCACAGCCGTACCGATTTCCGAACGAGAGGGACCCGTGTCACAGACGTCCGATTCCGCATCCTGGAGCAGGGAACTCACCCGGTACCTCCGCACCGAGACCGTCGGCGGTTCGATCCTGCTCGTCGTCGCCGCCCTCGCGGTCGCGTGGGCGAACTCGCCCCTGTCGCCGTCCTACGAGGCGTTGCGGGACTTCACCGTCGGACCCGCGTCCCTCCACCTGAACCTCACCGTCGGCACCTGGGCCCAGGACGGCCTGCTCGCCGTGTTCTTCTTCATCGCCGGCCTCGAGCTCAAACGCGAACTCGTCGTCGGAGAACTGGCCGATCGGAAGAAGGCCCTGCTGCCGGTGCTCGCGGCGGTCGGCGGCGTCGTCCTGCCGGCCGTCATCGCCGCGACGATCGGCTGGGGAACCCCCGGCCTCGAACGCGCCTGGGCGATCCCGGTGGCCACCGACATCGCCTTCGCACTGGGTGTGCTCGCGTTGACCGGATCCCGAATCCCCACCAGCGCAAGGGTTTTCCTGCTCAGCCTTGCCGTGGTCGACGACCTCATCGGTATCGGGCTGATCGCGATCCTGTTCACGTCGTCGATCTCGCTGCTCTGGCTGGCCGCGACCGCGGCCTGTGCCGTCCTCTACTGGTACGCCCAGCACCGGCGCGTGACCACTCCCCTGCTGTATGTGCCGCTCGCCCTCCTGACCTGGTACGCCGTGCACCAGTCCGGGATCCACGCGACGATCGCCGGGGTGCTGCTCGGGTTGCTCACCCGCGTGCACACCGATCCGGGCGAATCCGCAGCGCCCGCCGAGCGATTGTCACATCGCATCCAGCCGTGGTCGGCCGGCCTGTGTGTGCCGATATTCGCGCTGTTCGCCTCCGGGGTACCGCTCGGCGCCGAAGCCCTCCGGGCGGTGTTCACGACGCCGGTCGGTCTGTCGATCGTGGTGGGGCTGCTCGCCGGCAAGATCGTCGGCATCTTCGGCACGTCGTGGATCGCGATCCGGCTCGGGATCGCGTCCCGCCCGACCGGACTGCACTGGAAGGATCTGTTCGCCCTGGCGACCCTCGGAGCCATCGGATTCACCGTCAGCCTGCTCATCGCCGAACTCTCGCTCGGGGACGGAGATCAGGCGGACACCGCGAAGGCCGCGGTTCTCGTCACATCATTGATCGCGTCGCTGCTGGGTTCGACGCTACTGTTACGGCGTGGGCGAGCCCACCGTCAACCGGACGAGACAATTGGAGGGGTCGACAAGTGAGCGTCACGAACGGGAATCGGAAGCCAAGCGACGGCGCACCGACAAGTATCTCGTCCATCCCGCTGACAGAAGTCGCCGCCCCGACTCCCAAGGACGCCAGCATCGGAGACCTGGTCCGTGACGCGACCGCGCAGGTGTCGACGCTGTTCCGCGCCGAGGTCGAACTCGCGAAGGCCGAGGTCACCGGAGAGGTCAAGAAGGGCCTGCAGGGCAGCCTGTTCTTCATCCTCGCGCTCGCGGTGCTGATCTTCAGCTCGTTCTTCTTCTTTTTCTTCCTCGCCGAACTGCTCGACGTGTGGGTCGCGCGATGGCTGGCGTTCCTCATCGTCTTCCTGATCATGGTGCTGGTGACGGCGATCTTCGCCCTGATCGGCTACATGCGGGTGCGCAAGGTGCGCGCACCGAACAAGACGATCGACTCGCTCAAGCAGGCCCGGTCCGTCCTGCCGCTGCACGAGGAGCCGTCCCCCGCCGGCGGTCCCCGGCACGCACGCTGAGCCGCAACCGTGCTCGAGGCAGTGTCTCTTCCCGATCCGTCCACGGTCCGGTATCCCGGGCCGTGGACGCATCGTGATGTCCACGCGAACGGAATCCGGCTGCACGCCGCCGAGATCGGTCCCACCGATCCCGACGCCCCGCTGGTCGTGTTCCTGCACGGCTTCGCCGACCTGTGGTGGACGTGGCGGCACCAGCTGACCGCGTTCGCCGACGCCGGCTTCCGGGCCGTCGCGGTGGACCTCCGCGGCTACGGCGACACCGACAAGCCACCTCGCGGTTACGACGGCTGGACGCTGGCCGCGGACATCGCCGGTCTCATCCGGGCGCTCGGGTACACCGATGCCGTTCTCGTCGGTCACGCCGACGGTGGCCTGGTGTGCTGGGCGACCGCGATCCTGCACCCGGGATCGGTGCGGGCGATCTCCGTCGTCGACTCGCCGCATCCGATCTCGCTGCGCGACGCCACCCTGCGCGACCGGGCCCAGCGGAAGGCGCTGCTGCCGACGTTCCTGGACTACCAGATTCCGTGGCGGCCCGAGCGGCTGCTCGTCCGCGACGACGGCGCCGAGATCGAACGCCTCCTGCGGGCCCGCTCGGGACCCGCCTGGCAGAGCTCCCCGGAGTTCGCGGAGGTGGCGGAGAAACTTCGCTCGGCGATCCGTATCCCGGGGGTCGCCCACTCGACCCTCGAATATCAGCGCTGGGCGTTCCGCAGCCAGTGGCGCCCCGACGGACGCCGCTTCATCAAGGCCGTGGACGTTCCGCTGACGCTGCCGATTCTGCAGCTGCACGGCACGCTGGATCCCTACGTCATGACCTCCACGGTGCGCCGCTGCTCGCGGTTCGCGCCCGGCCGCATCCTGAAGTTCGTGGACGACGCCGGCCACTACCCGCACCAGGAGCAGCCCGAGGTCGTCACCGGCATGCTGCTCGACTTCGTCACCGCGCTCTGAGATCAGCCCCTGCGGGGAGAGATCGGTCCCTGCGGGGATCGTCTCCGGGAATCAGACGATGCAGGCGCCGGTCTCGACCGCGGTGAACGATGCTCCGGCCAGCGCGAGCTGACGGCTCACCTCTTCGGCCGTGAGCGCGAAACCGGTGTCCGTGTCGTCGATGGCGGCACCGAAGACGACGCCGAGGACCCGGCCCTGCTCGTCGACGAGGGGGCCGCCGGAGTTGCCCTGCCGGATCGAACCGCGGACCGTGTACACCTCACGCTCGACGGTTCCGGCGCGGTAGATGTCGGGACCCTGCAGCTGCAGCGACTCGCGCACCCGCGCCGCGCTCGCCGTGTACGGCCCACCGCCGGGATACCCGAGGACGATCGCGCTGGTGCCGGACTCGGCGAGGTCCTCGGCGAAGACCAGCGGATCCGCGGTCAGACCGGGCACCGCGAGGATCGCGACGTCCACGGCAGGATCGAACAGCACGACCTCGGCCTCGAGCGGCCCGTCCTCGGTCTCCACCGTCACCGCCGTCGTTCCCGCGACGACGTGCGCGTTGGTCATGACCCGTTCGGGCGCGACCACGAACCCCGACCCCTCGAGCGCCTTCTGGCAGCTCGGCGCGATGCCGTTGATCCGCAGCACACTCGGGTGCAGGGCGAGCGGAACCGGGCTGTCGAGCAGCGCCCCGTCGGGCGGGTCGACCTCCGTGATCGGGGTGCGACCGAACGGCCCGATCACCTCCGGCAGCCCCGAAGTGTCCAGCAACGCCGAGAACTCCCGGGGGATGCTGCGCATCCAGTCCGGCGCCACGTCGTCGACCGTGCCGAGGACGGTGGAACCGCGAACCGCGGCGGACAACTGGGTTTGCGAGGTTGCCGTCAGCGGGATCGCGAGCAGCCACGCGGCGACGAGCACCGCACCGGCCTGCAGGACCGCCCCCACCACACTGTCCACACCGCGCGCGACAGGGCTGTGCATGCCGCTGCGGGCTGCCCGGCCGAGCACCATCCCCGCGACCTCGCCGATGATGACCAGCGCCACGATGAGCGCGACCCCGGCGAGCAACCGCGTGTTGCCCTCGTCGATGTGCACCAGCACGTGCGGGGCGATGAGGATTCCCGCGACCGCGCCGAGCACCACCCCGAAGAACGCGAGTGCCGACGCGACCGCTCCCTGGCGCAGTCCCGACGACACCGCGACCACGACCACCAGCACGATGATCAGGTCGATCCACCCGGATGGCGTCACGGTTCGACCACTCCTGCCTCCAGTTCGGCGAGCACGACGTCGAAGTCGCGCACGTCCCGGTGATCCCACTCGATTTCCCAGCCCGACACCGCGAACAGACCGGCGAGCACACCTGCGGTGAAGCCCCACACCAGCATGCCGTCGACCTGGAACGCCGGGCCCTGGTAGCCGCGCGAGTGCCGCACCTGGAATCGATTGTCCGGATCGAGCAGGTCCCGCAGCGGGACGCGGACCACGCGAGCCGCCTCACCCGGATCGACGACACCGATCGGGCTGGGCTGTTCCCAGTACGCGACCACCGGGGTGACGTCGAACCCGGACGGGGGGATGAAGATCTCCGGCAGCACGGCCAGCGGGCGCACCCCGGACGGTTCGAGCCCGGTTTCCTCCTGCGCCTCGCGCAGGGCGGTCCGGATCGGGCCGTCGTCGTCGGGGTCGGCGGCACCACCCGGGAACGCGACCTGACCGCTGTGCTGGCGCAGCGTCGGCGCGCGCTGGGTCAACAGGACGTCGGCGTCGGCGGGCAGTCCGCCGCGCGCGAGCGGGTCCGGGACCGGAGAGCCACCGAACAGCACGAGGACGGCGGCGGGCCGGACGTCGATGCCGCGCGGCGGCCGCCGATCCAGAATCGGGTTGACGCCGTGCGGGTCGCCCGGGCCGAGGGTGGCGACGCGCCGCAGCCAGTACGGGGTCACGCGCTCACCCCCAGGTGGGTCTCGACGGCGGCGGCGATCTCCTCGACGCTGCGGAACGGCTGCGGAAGCACCTTGGCGATCGAACCGTCGGGCCGGACCAGCACCGTCAACGGCAGCACCGGCGGTGCCGCGACCGCGGCCTGCACCCGCGCCGAGCCGTCCTGCACTCCGGGGAGCTGCACCCCGTACTCGACGAGCCGGGACAGCGCGTTGGCTTCGTTGGGGTCGGTGTGAACGGTGACGAGTGCGACGCGGTCGCCGGCGCGGCGCGCGTACTCCTGCAGCACGGGCAGTTCCTCGGCGCACGGTCCGCACCACCATGCCCACAGGTTGAGGATCGCAGGGCGACCGGCCAGGGCGGCCGCCAGATCCACGCCGCTGCCGTCACCGACACATTCGAACGTCATTCCCGTGAGCGGTCCGGCGGGTTCGGCCCCGGTCGGTGCCGGGCACGGCTGCAGATTCGCCTCGGTCCGCAACGGTGCCAGCGCCTGCGCGTCGTCCTGGGCCCGCCGGTCGACGGGCGCGGCGGTGCCGGTCGGCATGCCGGAACCGCCCGGATCCGGGGTCTCGGTATCGCGGGGCCAGATCGCCACGATGAGGGCGACGACGACGACGAGGACAGCGAGGCTCCACCGCCCCGCACTGGTCGATCTCATGCCCAGGTCACCGCCCGGCCAGTTCGAGCAGGTGCTCCGTCTCGGGACCCTTCACGAGCGCGGCGGCGGTCGCCGGGTCGGTGGGGCCGATGCCGTAGGACGGGCAGTCCTTGGCGAGCACACACACGCCGCAGGCGGGTTTGCGGGCGTGGCACACCCGGCGCCCGTGGAAGATCACGCGGTGCGAGAGCAGGGTCCATTCCTTGCGTTCGATGAGGGCACCGACGGCGTGTTCGATCTTCACCGGGTCGGTTTCCTCCGTCCACTTCCAGCGGCTCACCAGGCGGGCGAAGTGCGTGTCGACGGTGATACCCGGCACATCGAACGCGTTGCCGAGGATCACGTTGGCGGTCTTGCGACCGATGCCCGGCAGGGTCACCAGATCCTCCAGCCGGCCCGGGACCTCGCCGTCGAACCGCTCGAGCAGGGCCTGGCCGAGCCCGATCAGCGAGTTCGCCTTGTTGCGGTAGAACCCCGTGGACCGGATGTACTCCTCGAGTTCGGTGCGCTCGGCCTCCGCGTAGGCGCGGGCGTCCGGGTAACGGGCGAACAACGCCGGGGTGACCTGGTTGACCCGCACATCGGTGCACTGCGCCGACAGGATCGTCGCGACCGCCAACTCGAGCGGAGTGGTGAAGTCCAGCTCGCAGTACACGTGGGGAAAAGCCTCCGCGAGCTGCCGATTCATGCGCCGCGCCCGCCGCACCAGCGCAAGCCGCGATTCCGGTTTGCGGGCACGTGCGGACGCGCGAGAACGCCTCGCCTCAGGGGTCTCGGACGGGGTCGCTTGCACCTGAACCACTGTACGTAAACGGACGGACACCACTCCGCGACCGTGTCGCTTCTGAGACCTTTCCCGTGTTTACTTCCCGATATGCAAGCTCTTGCCGTCGTGCTCTTCCCGGTGCTCCTGATGCTGTTCGCACTGGCCATGGAGCGGGTCGAGTCGCGCTTGAGTCGTCTGTCGGTCCGCGAGCAGGAGGTCGAGGACTTCCTCAGCCGGGCCGGACACGAGGACGTCGCGACCCTGGCCAGGGAGGGTTTCCCCCACGCTCTCGCTCGCCTGCACCGGCGCCGCCGGAACAGCGGCGTGGAACACGTGGTGGAGGATTCCCCGCTCGACGCGGACGCCCGACGAGCAAGCTGAGGACGTGACCGGCCGGTAGTATCGGACACCGCAGAAGCGACACACGACGAGTTGTTCGTGGTGTCGGTCACTCGCGCGTAATGCAAGCACAGTAGACTTTGCAAACGTACGCCTTGCAGGTGACCTGCCCGGGATGCCAGTAGACGTGCAAACCGGCACACGACGATGAGATTTCCCAAAAGGAGTGCACGTGGACGACGTCCTGGCCAGAGCAGGCATCTTCCAAGGAGTCGAGCCCTCCGCGGTGGCGGCGCTGATCAAGGAGCTTCAGCCTGTCGACTTCCCCCGCGGACACGTCATCTTCAACGAAGGTGAACCCGGCGACCGCCTGTACATCATCGTCTCCGGCAAGGTGAAGATCGGCCGCCGCTCGCCGGACGGACGCGAGAACCTGCTCACGATCATGGGCCCGTCGGACATGTTCGGTGAGCTGTCGATCTTCGACCCGGGTCCGCGGACCTCCACCGCCACCACCGTCACCGAGGTTCGTGCCGTGAGCATGGACCGCGAGGCACTCAAGGCGTGGATCGATCAGCGCCCCGAGATCGCCGAGCAGCTGCTGCGCGTGCTCGCCCGCCGCCTGCGCCGCACCAACAACAACCTCGCCGACCTGATCTTCACGGACGTTCCGGGTCGTGTCGCCAAGGCCCTGCTGCAGCTCGCGCAGCGGTTCGGCACCCAGGAGGCCGGCGCCCTGCGCGTCACCCACGACCTCACGCAGGAAGAGATCGCGCAGCTCGTCGGCGCGTCCCGCGAGACCGTGAACAAGGCGCTCGCCGACTTCGCGCACCGCGGCTGGCTGCGCCTCGAGGGCAAGTCCGTGCTGATCTCGGACTCCGAGCGTCTCGCACGCCGCGCTCGCTAGAACCTGTCGCGAAAGGCCGGGTCGTCGTCGACGGCCCGGCCTTCGTCGTTTCCGGGATCCGGATTTCCCGGACCCGCCTGCTCAGGCGAAGCTGCGCAGGTATTCGAGCTGCACGTTGACGGATTTCTCGGCGGCGCCCCACAACGACCGGTCGACATCGGCGTAGACGTGTTCGACGACGCTACGCGGTGTCGCGTCGTCGCCGAGCACGCGCAGCGCCGCACGGACCTGCTCGAGCCGCTCCTCGCGATGCGCGAGATAGGCGCGGGCGATCGGCTCGAGATCCGGGTGGTCGGGGCCGTGGCCGGGCAGCATCGTGTAGCCGGATCCCAGGTCGATCAGCCGCCGCAGCGAACCGAGGTAGTCGCCGAGGTCGCCGTCGGTGTCGTCGAGGACCGTGGTGCCGCGACCGAGGATGGTGTCGGCGGTCAGGACGCTGCGGTCGTCCTCGAGCACGAACGACAGCGAGTCCGCGGTGTGACCGGGGGTCGCGAGCACACGGATCCGCAGCCCTGCAGCCTCGATGACCTCACCGTGCTCGAGTCCGCGGCCACCGCCGTGCCGGTGCGTGGGGTCGACGGCGCAGACCGGATTTCCGGTCAGCTCCGCGAACCGGGCCGCGCCCTCGGTGTGGTCGATGTGCCGGTGGCTGATCAAGGTCAAGGCGACCGGAACCTGCGCGATACGCTCGAGGTGGGCTTCGTCGAGGGGACCCGGGTCCACCACGACGCATTCGTCGCTGCCCGGCGCCCGCAGAATCCACGTGTTGGTGCCCTCGAGGGACATCACCGACGGATTCTCGGCCAGGATCACGGCCGCATTCGGCGTGACCTGGCGCAACTGCGCGTAGGCGGGGTGAACCAGCGCCATGCTCGGCCTCTTTCGTGACGACGGTGCGATTCACCCCACTCTACGGTCAGCGTTCGGGGTCAGCGCACCTCGGCGATCACTTCGACCTCGACGGGTGCGGCCAGCGGCAGTTCCGCCACACCGACCGCCGAACGGGCGTGCACGCCGGCATCCCCGAAGACCTCGCCGAGGAACTCCGACGCGCCGTTGACGACGCCGGGCTGCCCGGTGAAACCCTCGGCGGACGCGACGAACCCGACGACCTTCACGATGCGGACCACGTTGTCGAGTCCGACGAGCGCGTCGATCGCGGCCAGCGCGTTCAGCGCGGCGATGCGGGCCGCGGCCTTCGCGTCTTCCGCGGTGACGGCGTCGCCGACCTTGCCGGTCAGTTCGAGTTTGCCGTCGACGAACGGGAGCTGACCCGAGGTGTAGACGTGGTCGCCGGTGCGCACCGCAGGCACGTAGGCAGCGACCGGCGCGGCGACCGGGGGCAGCTCGATGCCGAGTTCGGCGAGCCGGGAGGTCCAGTTCTGTTCGGTCACCTGTGTCAGCCCTTCGGTCGCTTCAGGTAGGCGACGTGCTGCTCACCGGTCGGGCCCTGCAGCACCGTCACCAGCTCCCAGCCGTCGGCACCCCAGGTGTCGAGGATCTGCTTCGTCGCGTGGGTGAGCAGCGGTACGGTCGCGTACTCCCAGGTGGTCAATTCGCTCATGTGATTCTCCTCTGTCAGAGCTGCGCTCTGACCCTATCCGGCGCATTCAGGGGTCGGTCACTTATAGGCTCACCCTCGTGGCAACACCGACAGCACAGCCCGGCCTCTGGCCGGCGAAGGCCGCGAATGCGCGGCTGCACTTCGTGTCCGGCAAGGGCGGCACCGGGAAGTCGACGGTCGCGGCAGCCCTGGCGCTCGCTCTCGCGGCCGAGGGCCGCAAGGTACTGCTGGTGGAGGTGGAGGGCAGGCAGGGCATCGCCCAGCTGTTCGACGTGCCACCGTTGCCCCCGGTGGAGACGAAGGTCGCGACCGCCGACGGCGGCGGCGTCGTGATGGCCCTGGCCATCGACATCGAAGCGGCCTTCCTCGAATACCTCGACATGTTCTACAACCTGGGCTTCGCGGGACGGGCGATGCGCCGGATCGGTGCTGTCGAATTCGCGACGACCCTGGCACCGGGCCTGCGGGACGTCATCCTCACCGGCAAGATCAAGGAGTGCGTGGTGCGTTCCGACGCACGCGGGGGCAGGGTGTACGACGCGGTGGTGGTGGATTCTCCGCCGACCGGCCGCATCGGCAGCTTCCTCGACGTGACGAAGGCGATGGCCGATCTGGCGAAGTCCGGCCCGATCCGCTCGCAGAGCGAAGGCGTGGTGCGGCTGCTGCATTCCGACGACACCGTCGTGCACCTGGTGACGCTGCTCGAGGCGCTGCCGGTGCAGGAAACCTCCGACGCCGTCGAGGAACTGCAGGCCGCGGACCTGCGGCTCGGCACGGTGATCGTCAACCGCACGGTGCCCGAGTACCTGCCCGGTGAACTCGTCGACGACGTCGCGAAAGGGCGCATCGACAGCGAATCGGTGCGTGCCGCGTTCGACCGGGTCGGGCTGAAGGTCTCCGAGCCCGACTTCGCGGGACTGCTCACCGAGACGATCGAGCATGCTTCGACCCTGAAGGCGCAGCAGGACAGCGCCGCCCAACTCGACGACGTGAAGGTGGCACGGATGACGCTCCCGGCGCTGGCCGACGGTGTCGATCTCGGCGGGCTCTACGAGCTCGCCGAGATCCTCGGCGAACAGGGTGTCCGGTGAGCGCCCCGCACGCGCGCGCCGGCGCGGTCCTGGACATCGGGCGGATTCTCGCCGACCCGAGCTCCCGGGTCATCGTGTGCTGCGGTTCCGGGGGTGTCGGCAAGACGACGACCGCGGCGGCACTCGCGTTGCGGGCGGCCGAGCGCGGCCGGAAGGTCGTGGTGCTGACGATCGACCCGGCCCGACGGCTCGCGCAGGCGCTCGGAGTGGAGGCCCTGGACAACAGTCCGCAGCCGGTGAAACTGGGCGCGGAGGCGTCGGGTGAGCTGCACGCGATGATGCTGAACATGCGCCGCACCTTCGACGACATGGTGCTCGAGCATTCCACGCCCGAGAAGGCCCAGCAGATTCTCGACAACCCGTTCTATCAGACGGTGGCGTCGTCGTTCTCCGGCACGCAGGAGTACATGGCGATGGAGAAACTGGGTCAGCTCGCGGCGAGCGACGCGTGGGACCTCATCGTGGTGGACACCCCGCCGTCGCGGAACGCGCTGGACTTCCTGGACGCGCCCCAGCGGCTGGGTTCGTTCCTCGACGGCCGCATGATCCGGATGTTCACCGCGCCGGGCCGTGGGATCGGCCGCCTGGTGACCGGCGCCATGGGGCTCGCGCTGAAGGCGGTGTCGACGATCGTGGGCAGCCAGATGCTGTCCGACGCGTCGGCGTTCGTGCAGTCCCTCGATTCGATGTTCGGGGGATTCCGCGAACGCGCGAACCGCACGTATCAGCTGCTCCAGCAGCCCGGGACGCACTTCGTCGTCGTGGCGGCGCCCGAACCGGACGCGCTGCGTGAGGCGTCGTTCTTCGTCGAACGCCTGAGCACGGACGGGATGCCCCTGGCCGGGCTCGTTCTCAACCGGACGCATCCGACGCTGTCGACGCTGTCTGCCGATCATGCGTCGACAGCGGCCGATGCTCTCGCCGAGGAGGAACGCGAGGACAGTCAGCCCGCCGAGGCGGTGCTGCGCATCCACGCCCATCGGGCGGTGACCGCGAAACGGGAACTGCACCTGCTGGGCAGGTTCACCGCTGCGCATCCCCGGGTACCGCTGGTCGGGGTGCCGTCGCTGCCGTTCGAGGTGTCCGATCTCGAGGCACTGAGGGCCGTCGGAGACCAGCTGACCCGCGAGGTCTGACCCGCGGGTCCACTGGTCGTCGAGATGGTCGACTGTGCCGGGAGGTCTCTACCTATACGGCGTTCTGGTGCTGACGCTGCGCTTCGAAGAAGTCGGCCCAGGACTCGACCTCGGGGTGCTGCTTGAGCAGTGCGCGTCGCTGTCGTTCGGTCATGCCTCCCCACACACCGAACTCGACACGATTGTCGAGGGCATCCGCACCGCACTGCAGCATCACCGGGCAGTGCCGGCAGATGACCGCAGCCTTGCGCTGGGCTGCGCCTCGAACGAACAACTGGTCGGGATCCACTTCTCGGCACCGCGCCTGGGTCACCCAGGCGATTCGTGCCTCTGCTTGGTCTACGTCGAGCCGGGCCATCGGAGTCGCCATGTGCATTCAGTTGCCCCTTCACTCTCCGAACACCGTGTTGCGGAGTTCCGGAAGTTCGCGCAAACCCGCCGTGCCGCTCAGTACGCTCAGTAGCTGCGTAGCATCAGTAGGCAGCGCCACATTCCTATTGAGGTGTTACCTGCATCACACTGATGTCTCAATCTAGGTAAAGACTCCCCAGCGCGCAAGGCGAACAAACACTTTTCTGGTACGCCCGTCCATACCTGCACGTCGGAGGCTTTTCGCCGCTGCCGAAGCATCGAATCGGCGGGGCGCAACGTAGGGTGTAGCCGTGTCGATCCGAAATACGGTGGCGAAGCTCGCCGGTTGCACGGCCCTCGGCGGCGTCCTTCTCGCGGGAATGCTGTTCCCGGCCGCAGGTGGTTTCGGCTACGTCTCGAACCGGGCCGCGGACACCGTGGACAACAGCTCCGCCGAACTCGTCGAAGGTGTCGTACCTGCGGTGACGACCATGGTCGACGCCGCCGGTAACCCCATCGCCTGGCTGTACGACCAGCGTCGCTTCGAAGTGCCGAGCGACCGCATCTCCAACGAGATGAAGCTCGCGATCGTCTCGATCGAGGACAAGCGCTTCCCCGAACACCAGGGTGTGGACTGGCAGGGCACGATCCGCGCGTTCCTCACGAACACCACCAGCGGCCAGGTCGAGCAGGGTGCGTCCACCATCGACCAGCAGTATGTGAAGAACTACCTGCTGCACGTCGTCGCCAAGACCGACGCCGAGCGGCGCGCGGCCATCGAGACGACCCCGGCCCGCAAGATCCGCGAGATCCGGATGGCGCTCACCCTCGACGAGGAACTGACGAAGGACGAGATCCTCACCCGGTACCTGAACCTGGTGCCGTTCGGCAACGGATCGTTCGGCATCCAGGACGCGGCCCAGACCTACTTCGGGATCGACGCGAAGGACCTGAACATCCCCCAGTCCGCGATGCTCGCGGGCATGGTGCAGTCCAGCTCCGCACTGAACCCGTACACGAACGCGGACGGCGTGCTCGAACGCCGCAACGTCGTGCTCGACACGATGATCCAGAACATCCCGGAACGGGCCGACGAGATCCGCGCCGCGAAGAACGAGCCGCTCGGCGTCCTGCCCGAGCCGAACACCCTGCCGCGCGGCTGCATCGCCGCCGGCGACCGCGGATTCTTCTGTGACTACGCGCTGCGCTATCTCGAGAACTCCGGGCTCTCCCGCGAGCAGATCGACAAGGGTGGTTACCTGATCCGCACGACCCTCGACCCCGAGGTGCAGGCGTCGGTCAAGTCGTCGCTCGACAGGTTCACCAGCCCCACGGTCGACGACATCGCCACGGTGATGAACGTCGTCCAGCCCGGGCAGGATTCGCATCGCGTCCTCGCGATGGGGTCGAGCCGCGTCTACGGCCTCAACGGAGAGGCGAACGAGACCGTGCAGCCGCAGCCCTACTCCCTCGCCGGTCACGGCGCCGGATCGATCTTCAAGATCTTCACGGTCGCCGCCGCGATGGAGAAAGGCCTCGGCACCAGCGCAGTCCTCGACGTACCCGCCCGGTACAACGCGCGCGGTCTCGGTGACGGCGGCGCCCGGGGTTGTCCCCCCTTGACGTACTGCGTCGAGAACGCCGGCCCCTACGCGCCGCGGCTGTCGGTGACCGACGCGCTCGCGCAATCCCCGAACACCGCCTTCGTCAAGCTGATCGAGGCGACGGGTGTCGACCCGGTCGTCGACATGTCGGTCCGGCTGGGGCTGCGCTCGTACGCACAGCCGAACACCTCCGGCTTCGGCGAGCAGAGCATGGCCGACATGCAGAAGGACCAGCACCTCGGCTCGTACACGCTCGGCCCGACCTGGATCAACCCGCTCGAGCTGTCGAACGTGGCCGCGACGCTGGCCTCGCACGGCAAGTGGTGCCCGCCATCGCCGATCGACAGCGTGTTCGACCGCGAGGGCAAGCCGGTGCCGATCACTCAGCAGGCCTGCGAGCAGGTCGTCGAACCGGGACTCGCCGACACCCTGGCCAACGCCCTGAGCAAGGACATCGCAGGCGGCGGCACCGCGTCCGGCGCGGCCGGTTCGGTCGGCTGGACCCTGCCGATGTCCGCGAAGACCGGAACCACCGAGTCGCACATGTCGTCGGCGTTCCTCGGATTCACCAACCACTTCGCGGGCGCCGTGTACACCTACGGTGACTCCCCCACCCCCGGTGAAATCTGCTCCGGCCCGGTGCGGCCGTGCTACAACGGCAACCTGTACGGCGGTACCGAACCGGCACGGACCTGGTTCACCGCGATGCTGCCCGTCGCCGGGAAGTTCGGGCCGATCGAACTGCCCCCGGTCGACCAGAAGTACGTGCGCGGCGCGGGCAACGCCCAGGTCCCCGACGTGACGGGCCTGAGCCGCCAGCAGGCCGTCTCGCGACTGCAGGACGCCGGATTCACGGTCACCGAACTGAACGTCAAGGGCGAGCAACGCGCCGGCACCGTCGTCAACAGCGCGCCCTCCGGGTCCGCCGTGCCCGGCTCCACGATCACGCTCTACATCAGCGACGGGACCGTCCGGGCCGCGCCGACCACCACGGCCACGCCGGCCCGGCCGAGCGGAAGCCAGGTTCCGGACACGACCGCGCCGAGCTCGCCCGCACCGATTCCGGGCCGCTCGCCCGAGCCTCCGGAGTCCGAGTCGGAGTCGCCGACCTCGGGCGACAACGAGGCCGGCGACAACTGATCGTCTAGAGCCGCGATCGGACCGCCGCGGAAAGCCGCTTGCCGTCGGCTTTCCCGGCGGCGATCGCGGTCGCGACCTTCATGACCTGCCCCATGTTCTTCGGACCCGGCCGCTCGCCGAGTTCGTCGGCGACGCGGCCGATCGCAGTGTCGACGACGTCGACGAGTTCGGCGTCGGTGAGCGGGGTCGGCAGGTACTCGTCGATGATCCGAGCCTCCGCGTGCTCCTTCGCCGCGAGTTCACCTCGACCGTTCTCGGTGTAGACCTCGGCCGCCTCGCCGCGCTTCTTGGATTCGCGAGCGAGAACCTTCACGACCTCCTCGTCGGTGAGCTCGCGCGCTTCCTTCCCGGCGACCTCCTCCGTCTGGATGGCGGCGAGCAGCATCCGCAGGGTCGCCGTGCGGAGCGGATCCTTGTCCTTCATCGCCGCGGTGAGGTCGGATCGGATAGTGGACTTGAGGGACTGTGAGGTCTCGGACATGCTCCGAACGCTACGCGGCGAGGATGAAGACCGTGCACAGTCGAGGCCCGGCGGTACGCTGGATGCGTGTCTGACCACTCCGCACTCTTCCGCGCAGCCGCCGGTGCCGCCGGCGCGGCCGCCCTCGGACTCGGCTACGCCACCCTGATCGAACGCAACGCGTTCGCGTTGCGAGAGGTGACGATGCCGGTCCTCGAGCCCGGCACGTCGACGCTGCGCGTGCTTCACCTCAGCGATCTGCACATGATGCCGAACCAGCGGCTCAAGCAGAACTGGCTGCGCGAACTCGACCGGCTGGAACCGGATCTCGTGGTCAACACCGGCGACAACCTGTCGCATCCGAAGGCCGTGCCGGCCGTCGTGCAGGCGATGGGCGGTCTGCTCGCCCGTCCCGGCCTGTTCGTGTTCGGCAGCAACGACTACTTCGCGCCCGTGCTGAAGAACCCGTTGAAGTACTTCGACAAGAACCACCAGCGCGTGTACGGCGCGCCCCTGCCGTGGGGCGACCTGCGCGCGGCGTTCAGCGAACGCGGCTGGCACGACATGACGCATGTGCGGCGTGAGTTCGAGGTCGCGGGCGTGCGCATCGCCGCGGCCGGCGTCGACGATCCGCACCTCGAGCGGGACCGGTACGACACGATCGCCGGTCAGCCCAATCCCCTCGCCGACCTGAAGCTGGGCCTGACGCATTCGCCCGAGCCGCGGGTGCTCGATCGTTTCGCCGACGACGGCTACGACCTCGTGCTGGCGGGCCACACCCACGGCGGGCAGCTGTGCCTGCCGTTCTTCGGCGCTCTCGTGACCAACTGCCAGATCGATCGGTCGCGGGTGAAGGGACCGTCGCGTTGGGGAGCCCACACGCGGCTGCACGTGTCGGCCGGCATCGGTACGTCGCCGTTCGCTCCGGCCCGGTTCTGCTGCCGACCGGAGGCGACGCTGCTGACGCTCGTCCCGGCCCCGCGCAACGAGGCTCTCGCCGCCGCCGACCGCGCCGCAGAAAGCGCGATTTCTCCCCGTTGACCAGGCGATTTAATCTTCCGAGGAATGGTGCTGTAATCTATCTGAGGTTCAACACGGGGTGTGGCGCAGCTTGGTAGCGCGCTTCGTTCGGGACGAAGAGGTCGTGGGTTCGAATCCCGCCACCCCGACTCGTGAAGCACCATCGAAGGCCCTTCCGCAGCGCGGAAGGGCCTTCGGCGTTTCGTCCTCCGGCCACACCCGCCGAGCGGGCGGACACACGCGCGCTGCCCGCACCGCGCGTGTGTCTATGCGGTGTGCGGAGCCCGACATCACCTTGCCAAGGAATTCTCACAATCGGCCTGTACCGTGGCCGAACGTGCTTTCACGTGTTGTCTCCATCCTCATCGCGGCCGGCTTGGTCCTCCTCGCAACAGGCTCCACATTCGCCTATCTCGATGCACCGTCGACGACGGTGACCGTGGCCGAGTCCCCGCAGCCGGCGGCCGACTCCGATGACGGCGTCGACGCGGCCCGCTCCCGTCTGCAGCGTGCCGGACTGCCCCTGTCGATGCTCGACGGCGGCGTCGGGCAGCTCACCGACGGCAGCCGTCAGCTCGACGACGGCGCGCGTCAGCTCTCGGACGGTCTCCGGCAGGCGCGAGAGGGCGGGGAACAGCTCGCGACCGGGCTGGATCAGCTCGACGGTGGGGTGGCCGAACTCGGCGACGGCGCGACGCAGATCAGCGGCGGAGTCGACGAGGTGGTCGGCCGGCTCACCGGGTTCGGCGCGATGCAGGGAACGGTGACCGAGCAACTCACCACCGTCGCCGACACCCTCGGATCCTCCCCCGACCCGGTGTCTCAGAACGCCGCCGGACAGTTGCGCACCCTCGTCGACACCCTGAACACCCAGGGCCTCGGCCAGGACACCCTCGACCAGCTCGGCCTGCTCCGCGACGGCGCCCGGCAACTCGCCTACGAACTCACCGATCCCGACGCCCGGTTCGTGGCGGGGATGTCGCAGGCCGCCGGCGGAGCCGCACAGCTCCGCGACGGCCTCGTGCTGCTCGACGACGGCGGACGGGCGCTGTCGGACGGCACGGGACAACTCGTCGACGGTGTGGAACCGGTGGCCGGTGTGGTCGCGGGGATCGCGGACAACGTCAAATCGGCGACGGACGCGCTGCCGCGTGTCACCGGTGCCCAGGTGGAGCCGACGGCGGCGACCACCACGACGACAGGTCGGCAGTGGTGGCCGTACGCGTTGATCGCTCTCGGCACCGCTGCGCTGGTCGCGGCGGCACTGTGGACCCGTATCCCGGGTGTCCGGTCGCGTCAGGACGCCGCGGTGTCGGAAGGCTGACGCGACACGGCGCCGCCCGGGCGACCCCTCCTCGCCCGGGTAGCGCCGGTCAGGGCTACGACGCGTCGCGCAGCGTCAGGCCCGACAGTGCGATGACGTACTCCCCTGCCTCCTCGTCGAAGTCGACGGTGTAGACGGTCGGGAAGTACCCGGTCCTCTGGTAGGCGGCGGGCTGACTCACCTCTTCGCGAATCTGCGGTTTGGTGGCGAGCCAGTCGCGGGTCATCATCGGTTCGATGAACGTGAACTCGCCATCCCACGTGCCGAAGAGCAGCACCTCGGTGAAGTCGAAGGATCCGGGTATCGCTCCGTCGGCGGCGTTCGTCCAGTGCATGCCCATGAACGGCACGGTGTTCTCCGCCGCGGGCCCCGGAGGCGGACCGTACCCGGCCGGAACATACTGCGGTTCGGGGAGAGTGGCGGCCCGGGTCGCGAAGTCGGGGGCGGCAGGGTCGACGTCGCTCTCGGTGTCCGTCATGTAGAAGTGCATGTCGAAATGTGGCTTACCGAAGAGGACCTCGGGCTCGTGGCCGTTCGGGTTCCAGTCGAGCATGACGTGGTCGAAACCGGTCTCGGGAGCACCGGCCGGCAGGTCCAGCATCAGCATCGTCATCGCGGCGTCCGGTCCCTCCGGCAGCCCGGTGAGAGCGGACTCGGAGATCCGGATGCCGATCTCCTGAGGCGTTCCCGCGTCGTCGACCGTGATGTACGTCCTGGACTTGCCCTCCCCGAGGGATTGTTCCGCCCCGTAGAGGGTGGCTTCGTGACTGTGCGCCCGCGCGCCCTGCGCGACCGGGGTGGACGAGTCACCGCAACCCGCGACCGCGAGTACGGCGAGAGCGGTGAGTCCGAGTCCGGTGGCGGTCCGAACCGTGTGCATGGGTGTGCCTTTCGAGGTGATGGTGTTCGTGGAGTCGAGTCGGTACCGGCGGTCACCGATCACGGCGCACGACCTGTCCGACGCGCAGCACACCGTTGCTGTCGTGTTCGTCGGCGAGCGCGCTGAGCCAGTGAACGGTGTCGTCGTCGTAGGCGCGGGCGATGGTGGCCGGGTCGGCACTGGCCGCGAAATTGGGAAGATGCCGGCCGGTGGTCCACGGCGCCAGCGCCCGGTCGATGGTGCGGGCGTGCCCGACCACGTTCTCCGCGGTCGCCGGCACCAGCACACCCGCGACCATCACCGCGAACTTCGCGTCGCGGTGGCTGAAGGCACTGCGGTGCCGCGGTTCCCGGGCCAGCGCGCCGCCGAGCTGCCGGACTTCGAAGACGGTCTGCGGCGAGTGCGATCCCGGTCCCGCGACCGACAGCAGGGCGTCGATCGCCTCGTGCGTGAGTTCGTTTGTCAGCGCGCTGTATTCGTGGGTCGGCATCGGGTCGACGGGATCGGCGTGCACCGCGGCGATCGCGGCGAACGGCAAGGTTCCGATGCCGTCGAGGATCGGGGTCGCGACCGTGCGCAGGCGGCCGAGGAGTGCTTCGGCTTCCGCCGGGTCCGCGAGGCTGGCGAAGCGGACCGCGAAGGTCGGGCGGCCCGCGAGCGGCGCGGGCACCTGCGGTAGCGGGGGCAGCTGCAGGAACGCGATCGACGTCGTGCTGTGCTCGGGCAGCTCGGCGCACCAGTCCAGCCACGCGTGGGCGACCGCGGCCGCCTCGGATCCGTCGAAATAGAGTGCGCCACCGTAGAAGTGGGTGACCGGCAGGAGTTCGATCTCGACGGCGGTGACGATCCCGAGGGTCGCCTTGCCGCCGCGGAGCCCCCAGAACAGTTCCGCGTGGTCGTCGGGGGTCACGTGCAGCGCCTCGCCGTTACCGGTGACGATGTCGAAGGCGCGCACGTAGTCGGACGACAATCCGTAGGTGCGCACCAGCGGCCCGATGCCGCCTCCGGTGAGGAAGCCGACGACTCCGACGGTCGTGGAGGATCCTGCCAGCGGCGCGAGGCCGTGCGGTGTCGCGGCGTCGATGACGTCCTGCCACACGAGCCCGGCCCCGAGCCGTGCGATGCGGGCATCCGGATCGATCGCGCATTCGGTCAGCCGGCCGGTGTGAACCAGCAGGACGTCGTCGCCCAGCGGGACCGCGCCGTGGCCGGTGCGCTGGACGGCGACCTTCAATCCGTGGTCCGCCGCGTATCGCACGGTCGCCGCGACATCGTCAGCGCTGTCCACCTCGACCACCGCGTGCGGCCGGACCGGCACCGCGACGTTCCACGGTGTCGCCAGCTCGTAGCGGGGCTCACCGGGCAACGCCACCGTGCCGGACACCGCCGCCCGGAGCGATTCGATCGATGCGGCCACCGCAGGTGTCGTGTCGGTCATCGGGTCTTCCTTCCATCCGTGTTGCGGGTGTGAAGGAAGGATGGAAGAGGTGCCTTGGCCGGTTCTTGGCTCGAACGGCCCGGTCCGTCCAAGCAACGGCCAAGGGCCCGCGTCAGTCCAGAATCGAGCGCGCGTAGTCGGCCAGTCCGAACATCCCGAGACGGGAGGCCTCGTCGGCGATCTGCTCGATCGCCCGATCCCGTTCCGGCGAGGCCGCCTGCAGTTGGGTGCGCAGCAACCGGCAGCGTAGCAACGTCGGGGGGCTCGATGTCCGGGTCGCGAGCTCCTCCGCCCGGTCGAGCAGCGCGTGGGCGGTTTCGACACGTCCGAGCAGCGCGTGCAGGCGCGCGGACGCTTCCGCCACGGAACCGATCACGCCGACCTGGCCCACCGTGGCGATGCAGTCGTGGAACGGCGCGAGCAGTTCGATGAAGGTCTCCGCGTGCTCGACGAGTTCGAGATCGGCGATCACCCGCGCGAGCAACGTGCGGTGCCCGAGCGTGGTCCACGTGAACGGCCCTTGCCCGGCGGACCACCGGGCGATCTCGGTCGTCACGGTCTGTCGGTCTCCCCGTGCCGCGGCGATGGCGATCCGCCACGAATCCGGTTCCACGAAACCGGGATCCGAGTCTGCGAGCATTCCGCGTTCCCATTCGAGGGTGTTCGCGGCGAGGTCGGGGCTGCCGGCGACGTACAGCTCGGTCTGCAGGTGGAACTGCCTGGCGGCCTCGTACTGCCGCCGGGTCTCGTCGAAGTCCCCGCGCCACGACGCCAATGTCGCTTCCATCCAACGCAGCTGGACTCGGACGACCGGAAGCCGCAACAGATCGCACCCGACGATCCCCTGGCGTACATGCGCGGCGGCGGCATCGACATCCCCCAGGTTCATGCGGGCCATGCTGGCTGCGGCATGAGCGATGACCGCGTCGAATCGGGATTGCCGGTGCCGCAGGGCGAACAGTTCTTCGATCAGCCGTACGGATTCGTCGCTGTGCGTCGCCACGCCGGAGTAGAGCAGGATCCGCCCCAACAGCGCGTCGGCGACGACATCGGGATCGCCTGTCTCGCGGGCGATCGTGAGAGCCCTCCTGCTGAGTTCGTCCGGAACCGACGAATCCGGGTGGTAACAGCTGCCGACCGCCAGTGCCGCGAGGACCCGGGAGTGGGCCGCCGGGTCGTCGGAGACGAAAGGTTCCAGGCCCGAAAGTCTTTCGAGGAGGGGCCCCGGATCCTTGCCGTAGGCCACCCACGGCCACGCGCCTGCGGAGCGCAGCAGCGCCGCGGCCAGTCGGCCTGCGGCCGAGGTTCGGCCCTCGCGGACCGCCGCGAGCAGACCGGCGTCGACGACGTCGAGCACCGTCTGGCCGCGGCCGGCCCGCGCGAGTGCTTCGACCCGGGCCACGAGCAGATCGTCACGGGCACCGGCCGATTGTTCGGACGCCGGCAGCAGGTCGAATGCCTTCACCGCCGCCTCCCACCACTGCGCCGCGGTCTCCGAGTTCCATCGCTCGGTCGCTTCCCGTGCCGCTTCCGTGCACGCATCGAGCACGGTACGTGGATCGGCCACAGGCAACGCGGCCATCAGATGCTGCGCTCGCCTGCTCGAGCGGTCGCTGTCGGACGAGTCCGCCAGCGCTTCGGCCACCTGGGCGTGGATGCGCTGGCGGCGCAGTTCCGGTATCTCTGCGAGCACTTCGTCACGGAGCAGACCGTGAGCGAACACGTATCCGCGAACTCCGGGGTCGGCGACGATGATCCGCTCGTCGGCTGCCTCGTCGAGATAGTCGGCGAGGGTGTCGAGATCCAGCCGGGTCGCGGCGGCCAGGATGTCGGTCTCGATGTTGTCACCGATCACTGCGGCGACCCGAAGCACCTGCAGCACAGCTGGTTCCACGGCCGTCAAGCGGCGGCCGAGGACCGACCGGACGGCCAGCGGGATCTCCCCGCCGAGTCGCTCGTCCCGCGGAAGTCGCGCGTACTCGGAGACGAACAGCGGATTGCCACCGGTGCGTTCGGCGAGCATCCGCGCCTCGGTCGCACCGAGTTCCTCGCCGGTCACGTGACGGGCCAGCGCCGCCACTTCCGACTCGGCAAGTGCCGGTACCACGATGTGCCGGTTGCCGTCGCGGCGCAGGACGGCGTCGACGAATTCGCGTACACCGGAACGCATCTCCGAATCACGCAGCGTGAGGACGAACCAGACCCGATGCCGGTGCAGCGCCCCGACCAGGTATCGCAGGCAGCGGAGGGACGTCGGGTCGGCCCACTGGATGTCGTCGACGACGACGGTCAGCGCGGCCTTCTCCGCGGCCACCGTCTCGATCGCGTTCGATACCCGTTCGTAGACGGCGAAACGCGCTTCGTCCGGTTCCACCCCGGTCGGCGGGATGAGTGCGGCGTCGGCGTCGACACCGAGTTCCCTCAGCATCCGCCGGATCGGCCACCACGCGGGCGCACCTTCGTCCTCGAGGCACCGCGCCCACACCGCGGTGCCGCCCGCCGCGACCGTGCGGGCGTCGCATTCCTCGGCCAGCCGGGTCTTTCCGATACCTGCCGGTCCGGTCAGCACCACCCAACGAGGTGCACCGGCCAGGACCTCGTCGAACATCCCGTCGATCACGTCGGTCTCCGTCTCGCGTCCGACGAACACACGTCCGGATTCGGCCTCTGCGACCGGGATCGTGACGGACGGCGGGGCCGGCGCCGGAACCGATTCGGCGCCCGTCCATTCCGGAGTCCTCGGCCAGGCCGCGAGTTCGGGTTCGTGTCTCAGGATCGCGCCCTGCAGTGCGGTCAGTTCGGCGCCCGGCCGCAAGCCCAGCTCGGCATCCAGGCGAGTGACATGAATACCGAACTGCTCCAACGCTTCCGGCGAGCGGCCAGCCCGGTGCAGAGCCAGCATCCGCAGCCAGCACGTCCGGTCCCGGAACGGGAACTCGTCGTACAACCGGGTCGCCTCGGCGAGGGCCGGGGCCAGCCGTCCCATCGCGAGCAGTGCCGTGACCAGGGTCTCCCGACACTCGGTGCGGACCTCATCGAAGCCGGCGGCGGCCACCTCCACCCACTCTTCGTCGCGCAGGTCCTCGAGGAGCGACCCCCGGACGGACGCGAGAGCACGAGCGGCCGTGTCCAGCGCGGATTCCCATTCGCCGTTCTCGGCGTGCCGGCGCGCCGCCTCCGCGTCGTCGAGGAACACGGACAGGTCCACGTCGTCGCGGGGGATGTCGAGGACGTATCCGGGTGGCTGGCGCACGATCGGCGATGCGGCACCCGATTCGGTGCGCAGCGCCCGGCGCAGGTTGGAGATGTACGCCTGGAGGCTCGAGACGGCGCTCGCGGGCGCGTCACCGGACCACAGCGCGTCGATGAGCCGATCGGTGGAGACGACCTTTCCGTGGCTCAGGAGCAGGACCGCGAGCACCGCTCGTTGCTTGCGCGGGCCGAGATCGACGAGATCCGTCCCGGATCCCGGGTCGTGTGGACTGCCCGGCTTCCGCGCGACCTCGAGTGGTCCGAGCAGTCGATAGATCATGCGGGCTCCTCGTACCGGCAGGTGTGGAACGGTAGAAGTGTAGGGACCTGATCCGGCCGACGCGCGGGGACGGTCAGGCGTTGACGCTCGCGGTCTCGCGGGGGTCCTCGGCCGGTGTACGGGTCGGACGCAGCATCACCACGCACACCAGCGCGCCGACTGCGGCGATCACGCCGGCGACCAGCAACGCGTGGTGCAGGCCGGTGACGAATTCGTGCGGCGATCCACCGGGCAGCAGCGACTGCGCGGGCAGCAGTGCGCCGAGACCCGCGACCCCGACCGCGATACCGGTCTGACGGAACGCGTCGTTGATCCCCGCCGCCAAACCGGAATGGTCCGATGTGCTCTCACCGAGAACCAGGCCACTCATCACGGGGTTGAACACCCCGGCCCCGACGCAGGCGAGGATCAGGCCGGGCAACATCGAGTACCTGGACCCGGTGACGTCGACGGTGGTCATCATGACCAGCCCGACGGCGACGAGGAGCAGCGAGACGCTCAGAGAGATGTACACGGGGATCCGCCGGTCCAGTTTCGCGGTGGCGCCGGCCACCACGAACATCGCCACGGTCGCGGGAATGTAGACGAGCCCGGCCTCGACCGGCGACAGATGCAGCACGTTCTGCAGATAGATCGTGGTGTAGACGAAGACCGCGAACAGCGACGCGGAGATCGCGAACGCCGCGATCTGAGCGCCGGCGAACGCCCGGTTCGCGAGCAGGTGCGGCGGCAGCATCGGTTCGCGGGTGCGGAGTTCGTGCAGCACGAACCAGACCAGCGCGACGGCGGCGACCGCACCGGCGGCGACGGTCATCGAGTCGAGCCAGCCGTGTTCGTTGCCGTGCAGCAACCCGAAGACGAGGGCCGCCAGGCCCGTGGAGACGAGGAGTTGTCCGGGCAGGTCGGCACCGCGGGGATGTGGGTCGCGCGACTCCGGTACCCACCGGACCGTGAGCGCGAGCGTGACGAGGCCGATCGGAATGTTGACCAGGAAGATGGCCCGCCAGTTCAGCAGTTCGGTCAGCAGGCCACCGACGAGTGGGCCGACCGCGAACGCCCCGCCGATGGTGGCACCGTAGGCGGCCAGCGCCGCCGCGCGCTGTGGGCCCTCGTCGAACACGTCCGCCAGCAGCGCGAGCGAGCACGCGAACAGGATCGCGCCACCGATACCCTGTGCGGCGCGGGCGATGTCGAGGATCCAGATGTCGGGAGCCAGCGCGCACAGCAGCGATGCCGTGGTGAACCACACGATGCCGATGAGGAACACGTGACGCCGGCCGCGGCGGTCCGCCCAGGATCCCGCGCTCAGGACCACCGTGGCCAATGCCAGCGTGTACGCGTCGATCACCCATTGGAGCGCGCTCACACCGCTGTCCAGGTCGACGGCGATGGACGGCAGCGCCGTGTTGACGACCGCGATGTCGAGCATGAGCATCGCGGTCGTCACGCACACCACCGCAAGGGTGGCTCGTCGGGTCGCGGGGCGGTTCGGGGTGGCCGGGGGAATCATCGGCCCGCCTTGGTTCGTCGAGGTTGAAGTCACCTCGCAGACGTTGCTCCCCCGCGCTTGGACCGGACCGGGTCGAACGCTTGGATGCGTGAAATTCGGTGTGCCCCTGCCGAGTGTGCACAAATGGTTGCGATACGCCGCGTGAAGCGACCATTTGTGCACACTCGAACCGCGCGCCTACGGGCGCTGCAGTGTCACCGTGATCAGCGCGAGTACCCGCTCGTCGTCCCCGGCGTCGACGAGACGGATGTCGATGACGCTGTGGTCGGGGGCGTCGCGCACCACGGTGCCGTACGAGCGCGCCGGACCGGACCGCACCTGGGACAGATAGCGGACGAGCATGTCGGTGGCGACGAGTCCCGGTCGCATCGCGTGGGCGGCAGCCTCGGCGAGCAGGGCCTGTGCGCCGCCCTGGATGGTGCCGATCTGGTTGATGACGAACACGCTCCGGTCGAGTTCGAGGATGCCGACCGCCGCGTCGACGACGCGCAGATCGAGGCGTTCGTAGATGTCGCCGTCGATTTCGCGCTCCGGGTGACCGCGTACCTTGCCCACCCACTGTTCGGGTGTGTAGAGGTCCGCGTGGGCCGCCGCGTGCCGTGGCAGCCGCGCGAAGGTGACGAGCCCGCGCGCCACGAGGGTCGGCCCTTCGGGTTCGTCTGCCGCGCCGGCGTCGATCTCGCGTGCGAAACCGGCGATGTCCTGGCGACCGTGACCGTCGTAGACGTCCGCCGAGACGACGACCGTCTTCTTGCCGGTGCGGACGAGGTTGGCGTCGACGAACAGCGGGCCGTCCTTCGGCGTGCTCACGGCGTGCAGGGACAGGTCCTGCGTCGCGGTCCAGTCGCCGGCCCCGGCGACGAGCGCAGGGTCGGAGGTCACGATGTCGACGGCGGTGACCAGGAATCCCAGAGCCGCCCCGCCGGCCGGGGAGCGCACCTTGTCGGTGAGGTTCGCGCGGATCACCGAGCGGCGCTCGTCGAGCAGGAGGGTGTTCAGTCCGAAGTCCCCGGTGAACGTGCGCGCCCCCGACAGGATGAGCTCGGACAGGTCCTCCGAGAAGTCGACGGAAATGGCGTTCTCTTTCATATCGGCATCATGACAGAGGTTCTGCCTGCCGTGTTGCCGCCCCTTCGCTGCGTCCCGAAATCTGGATTCTCAGTTCTGAAAGTAATATTCTCACAGGAAAGCGAGTGCCGCCGGACAGCTCTGTTCCGCACGAGAGGATTCCGATGAACATTGACGACATGGTGATGATCAGCATCGACGACCACGTGGTCGAACCACCTGACCTCTTCGAGAAGTACTTCCCCAAGAGCCTCAAGGACCAGGCACCGAAGCTGACCGCCAACCCGCGAAATCCCGATGTGCAGGCGTGGATGTTCCAGGGCGTCGTGGTCGGGAGCTCGGGTCTCAACGCGGTCGCGTCGTGGCCCAAGGAAGAGTGGGGCATGGACCCCACCGGCTACGCCGAGATGCGGCCCGGCATCTACGACATGAGCCTGCGCGTGCGCGACATGGACGCCAACGGCACCCTCGCTGCGACCCTGTTCGCCACGTTCCCCGGATTCGCCGGCACCCACCTGGCGAGCCTGCCGGACAAGAAGCTGTCGCTCGCCGCGTGCAGGGCGTTCAACGACTGGGTGGTCGGCGAGGTCCCGAGCACCTACCCCGGCCGCTTCATCCCGCTCGGAATCATCCCGTTCTTCGACGTCGACGAGTCGGTCAAGGAGATCGAGCGGCTCGACGCGATGGGTGTCCGTTCGATCAGCATTCCCGAGACCCCGTACGGCGTCGGCGAGGGTTATCCGCCGTTCAAGTCGGGCTACTGGGATCCGATCTTCAAGGCGTGCGCCGACCGCAACATCGTCCTGAGCCTGCACATCGGCGGCGGCATCAACCTCGTCAAGCGCGCCGAGGGCTTCGACCTCGACGACATGATGATTCTGACGCCGCTCATCTCGACGATCGCCGCGACCGACGTCATGCTCAGCGGTGCGCTCAAGAAGTTCCCCGACCTGAAGTTCGCGATGAGCGAGGGTGGTGTGGGCTGGGTTCCGCCGTGGCTCGACCGGCTCGAGCGGCACGTCACCAACCAGGAATGGACCGGGCGGACCTTCCTGCCCAAGGGCGTGACCCCGACCGACGCGTGGCGCAAGAACTTCCTGGCCTGCTACATCACCGAGCCGAGCGCGCTGAGCAACCGCGACCGTCTCGGCATCGACACGATCGCCTGGGAATGCGACTACCCGCACTCGGATTCGACGTGGCCGCGGTCACCCGAGATGCTGATGGAGGAGCTGAAGGCGTCGAACTGCACCGACGAGGAGATCAACAAGATCACGCACGAGAACGTCGCCCGCTTCTTCGGCTGGGATCCGTTCAAGCACATCCCGCGTGAAGAGGCCACCGTCGGCGCGCTGCGCGCCAAGGCGACCGACGTCGACACCAGCGAGACCTCCAAGCACGAGTACCGCCGCCGCTACGAGCTCGCAAACTCCTAGCGGAGTGGTGTGCCTTTCCGGCGGCCAGGGCCGCCGGAAAGGCACACCGGCGGCGAAGCCGCACTACACGGTCACGGCGCTGCGCCAGCGCTCGAGGATCGTACGGTCCCCGAACACCCCGAGCCCGGCGGAATCCACCCGGTTCCACAACAGAAGCAACAGATCCGACGCGGAACCACGCACCGCGACATCACCTTTCGCGTGCGCGTGTTCGACGGTCACGGCGTCGGCACCCAGCACGATCAACCACTCACCGGCGCCCTCGCCGAGATCCGGGTCGGTCGCGTGCAGGTGGATCGTCTCCCCACCGCGATGCAGTCTGCCGGTGCCGCGGTGCGGGATGCTCACCTCGAACAGCTCGTCGACACCGTCGACGGCCAGGGCGGTATCGATCGGCGTGGGCGCACCGGCCGCCAACTCGCCGTCGACACGGTGCAGCGCGGTTTCGACAGCCATGCGCCGGACCCAGAACGCGGAATGCCGTGGCCCGTCCCAGGTCTCGACCGTCTGCGCGGGGTCGACGGCGGCCTGCGCCGCGAGCAGCTCGTCGAGGCCGCGGCGCACCCAGTCCACGAGGCTCCCGGAGCCCGGCGGCCGCTCGATCTCGGCTGCGCCGCCCCCGGTTGTCAGCCACGCCGCGGCGCGTCGATGCACCCGGCCGACGTGCCCCACCAGCCGTTCGACGGTCCAGCCGGGGCAGGTCGGAACCGGCCGATCGAAGTGCCCGTCGGCGACGTGGAGCAGCCGGTCGGTGTCGGCGCGCAGCAACGCCGGGTAATCGGGACGAGTCATTGCCCGATCATGCCTCAGGGAACGAACTCGGCTCAGGGAAACAGCCGGTCGAGGAATTCGTTGCCGAAGACGCGGTGCGGGTCGTGCCGGTCGAAGACCTCGAGAGCACCGTCCCAGCCGGCCTTCGACGACAGTCCGGTGCGGTACATGGTCGGAATGGTCTCGCCGAGGAACTCCGCATTGCGGTAGCCGCCCTCGTCGTCGAACGCCCAGCCCTTGGACCATTCGGAACGGAAGGTCGCGTAGTCACCCGAGTAGTGGGCCGCCATCCACTGTTCCATCTCCCGGAAGAAGGCCGGCATCCCGGCTGTGCCCGGAAGCGAGACCACGTTCAGCCAGATCGCGGTGTCCCAGTCCGGCCGGTCGGGCCGCGGCCGCACCGGCGACAGGTTCGGGGCGCCCGCCGAGTCGACGAGAACCTCGGACTGGTCGTCGACGGTGCACAGCCGGACCTCGAACGGGCCGTTGACCGGGTACTGACCGAGCGAGGCGTAGTGGGTCATGCGTTCGTGCAGCCACGTGGTGAACTCGTTGATGACGCGCGCGATGTTCTCGCGACGGGTCACCACGACACCACCACCGGCGACGACCCGCAGCGTCGTGTGCCGCAGGTAGAACAAAAGGTCCTTCGACCAACCCCACAGATCGGTGGTTCCGGTCGCGACGAGTCCCGCCGAGACCGCCCCGAACTGGCCCGCCCCGAAGGCCGGGGTGGCGGACTGGAGACCGCTCGCGACCTGACCGAGCGGGGTGGTCACAGCCTCCGGGATCGAGTCGGAGAAGAAGTAGTTGTAGGGACCGGACACCTCACGGGATCCGGCCGGCTTCTCCGGGCTGACGGACCAGATCTTCAGCCACGGAGTTTCGGTGAACGGGAACCAGATCGCCTCGACGCGCCCGCTCTCCTCGACGAACCGCTCGAACGTGCGGCCGGGCGAGCCGGCCGGAGCGAACAGTTCCTGCCACGGCACGTCGGTGAAGCTCTGACAACGCAACCGGTAGTTCGCGCCGGCCTGCAGGGTCACCGACGTGACGAAGCTACGGCCGACGTGGGCGAGCAGCGCGGTGATGTCGGCGTCGGACCGCTGGAAGGTGCGCACTTCGTAGGCACCGGATGCGGAGTTCCACACGACGGCGTCGAGCGCGACCACGAGGTTCGACAGGGAGCCGAACGACTGTCCCGGGATCGCCTTCTCCCCCGCCGCCGGGTAGGTCGCGCCGTGGGCACCGATGGACAGGGCGCCGGCGATGGTGATGTCGCCGATGGCAGGGGAATTCGCCCAGCCGAGTCCCTCGTGCTCGAGGGCGGTCAGGATCGACTCGATGCTCGCCCCGGCACCGGCGGTGACGGTCGCGGGAGTGCCGGAGGGGTCGACGGTCACGGAGTTCAGGTGCGCCATCGTGTCGATGAGCACGATCTTCTCCACGCTGCCTCCGGGTACCACCGTCAGGGGGCTCCAGCTGTGCATGGTGCCCCGCGGACGGACGCGGTAGCCGTGGGCGTGCGCCCAGTTCGCGATGCGCGCGACGTCCTGGGGATCGCGGGCCGTCGCGGTCCACACGGCGTCGAACCGGATGGTCTTGGCCCAGTTCTCGAAGCGCTGTTGGGCGAGCGGGATGTCGGCCGGGAAGTCGGGCGGTGCCGGGATGGTCGCCCGCGGGTCGCCGAGGGGCACGGCACCGGCGGGGCTCCAGCCGAGCCCGGTCAGCGCGGCTGCTCCCGCGGCGGCGCCGAGGAATCCACGTCGGCTGAGGCTGATGGCCGGTGCGCTGTCGCTCACGTCGTCGAGCTCCGATCTGAGGTGGGGTAGAAGATCAGAGCCAAAATAGAACAAGTTCAGTTCCGATACCAGCGGCCCCGAAAATATCCCTCAGAACGCGAGCCCGGAAGCTTCCAGCGCCCCCTGGATGTATTCGGGCGCACCGTCGATCGACCAGATCGCGAATCCCACCGCCGCCATCGTCAGGCCGGGCCCGAGAATCCCCACCTCGAACGGACCACCGGCGCGGATCGCGACGGCCTTCGGCATCTTGAACTCCCACCAGCGCTCACCGCGCCACGGCAGGAACGGCGCAAGGAACGGGATGCCCTCCTTCGTGATGGCGTCACCGAGGCAGTGCGTCGCACAGCCCAGCGTCACCGCGACCCCGAGGCCGACGGAACCGACCTCCCCGGGAAACCACGTCCACGTCAGCACCGACAAGATGGCAGCGGTCGCGGTGACCGCGAGCCAGCCGTTCCGCTTCGCCCACCCCCCGAACAGTCCCCGCAGCGCCAGCCCGAGGGTGACGAACAGGACCGCGACGATCGCCTCGCGCCCGAACCGCGCGACGAGTGCGGACACCCCGACCCCGAGCAGTCCGGCGAACAGCGCGGTGTGGGTCAGGGTGCGGTGCCCGCCGCGGCGCTTGCGGTCCCGGCGCCCCTTGGTGAGGTTGTAGTAGCCGACCGAGACCCGGTCGATGCCGCCCGCGACGGCTTGGCTCACCGGACCGAACGACCGGGCGACCGTCGACTGCGCGGTGTCGAGATCGGGCAGCAGCGCCGCACCGGCACACACCCCCGCGAACGCGAACGTCTCGGCGGTGGACGTCGGCCCACCCCATTCCTGCGGCAGCACGTCGGCGACGAGCAACCCGACGAGCGCGCCGGAAACCGCGTGGGTGGGACCCATCACCATGACAGAGAACACCTTTCGAGAGCGCAGGCAGAAGAACCCGGACCGACGCCGAAGCATCGGTCCGGGTTCCAACCTAGCAATGACTCCCGACACATCCGTCACACAGTTGTTCGAACGGACGGGCGGTGGATCAGGCGAGCTGCGCCTGCCACATCCAGTGCAGCTGCTCGAGCCGAGCGGTCTGCCCGATCAGCAGGTCCTGCGTCACCGGATCGGCGTCCGCGGTGGCGTCGATCCGGTGACGCAGCCGCGAGACGACGGCGGCGATGTTGTCGACGATCGCCGCGACGACCTCCTCGCCCTTGGTCCAGTCGTTGCCGAATCCCTTCGTGCCCGATTCGCGCGCGACCGTGGCGGCGCGGCCGTCCGGGGCGACACCGATTGCGGTGAGTCGCTCGGCCGCCTGATCCGCGAAATCACGTGCGACTGCTACCAACTCGTCGAGTGCGAGGTGGATGCTGCGGAACTGGGGTCCGACGACCGTCCAGTGCGCCTGCTTGCCGATCAGGCTCAGGTCGACGAGGTCGACCAGGGCGGCCTGCAGGGCGGCCGCGGCGACGTCGCGGCGGGCCGGATCGAGTGTGCTGGTGATGGGGCTGTTCATTCTGCCGCTCCTTTCGAGGGCTTCGGGGATCGCCCGAAGCGGTGAGCACGTACGTGGTGGAAGTGGATATCGGTGCCGGCGGGGCGGATGATGGAGGCAACGCCCGCACCGCGAAGGAGGCCGACGATGGAATCCTTGATCGTCTTCGCTCTCGCCGTTCTCGTCTACTGGTGGGGTCTGCTCTGACGCTGCGCCCGGTCAGCCGCGGCCGGCGCGGACACCCTCCTCGACCTTCTTGCCGAGGTCGGTGTCGACACTCCGCCAGTAGTCGAAGATCCGCTCGTACAAGGACTCCGAGGTTCCGCCGAGGATGTGGCCGACGATGTTGTCGACCAGGCGCTCCCGCGCGGCGTCGTCGAGAACCTCGCGTACGAGCGTCCCCGCCTGCGCGAAGTCGTCGTCCTCGGCGTGCCTGACGTATCCGGCGCGGACCGCCTCGGTGCCGAACTCCCACAGGCCGTCGTCACCGGCCTGCTGCGGGTCGGCGTGCGGTCCACCGAAGCTGTTCGGTGCGTACACCGGCGTCGCCGGGTCGTTGAACGAGTACGCCATGTTCCCGTCCTGCGAGTACGAGCGCACCTCGTTGCGAGCCGCATTCACCGGCAGCTGTGCGTGGTTGGCGCCGATGCGGTAGCGGTGCGCATCCGCGTAGGAGAACACGCGGCCGAGCAGCATCTTGTCGGGCGAGAAGCCGATACCCGGCACGATGTTCGACGGTGCGAACGCGGCCTGCTCGATCTCTGCGAAGAAGTTGCGCGGGTTGCGGTTCAGCGTCCACTTGCCGACCTCGATCAGCGGGTAGTCCTTCTGCGACCACACCTTCGTCAGATCGAACGGGTTGAAGCGGTACCCCTCGGCCTCGGCGACCGGCATGACCTGCACCTTCAGCGTCCAGCTCGGGTACTCGCCGCGCTCGATCGCGTTGTAGAGATCGGCCCGGTGGTAGTCCGGATCGGTTCCGGCGAGGGTGTCCGCCTCGGCCTGGGTGAGGAATTCGATCCCCTGGTCGGTCTTGAAGTGGTACTTGACCCAGAAGCGCTCACCGGCGGCGTTGATCCACTGGTAGGTGTGCGAACCGAACCCGTCCATGTGCCGCCAGGTCTTCGGAATACCGCGGTCGCCCATCAGCCACGTCACCTGGTGTGCGGTTTCCGGCCGCAGTGTCCAGAAGTCCCACTGCATCGTGTGGTCGCGCAGACCCGAGCCGGGCAGGCGCTTCTGCGAGTGGATGAAGTCGGGGAACTTGATCGGATCCTTGATGAAGAAGACCGGCGTGTTGTTCCCGACCAGGTCGTAGTTGCCGTCCTCGGTGTAGAACTTGACCGCGAAGCCGCGCGGGTCGCGCCACGTGTCAGGGCTGCCCTGCTCGCCGGCGACGGTCGAAAAGCGCACGAGTGATTCCGTTTTCGCGCCCGGTTGGAACAGCTTGGCCTTGGTGTAGGTGCTGACATCGCCGGTGACGACGAGTTCACCGAACGCACCGCCACCCTTGGCGTGGACGACCCGCTCGGGCACCCGCTCCCGGTTGAAGTGCGCGAGCTTCTCGATGAGGTAGTGGTCGTGCAGGAGAATAGGGCCCTGGGTGCCGGCGGTCAGCGATTCGTCGTCGCTGCCGATCGGGTTTCCCACGTTGTTGGTGGTGAAGGGTGTGTTCGTCATCTTGACCTCCTGATGCGTTGTGCGCGGGGATCTTCGGTCCAGGGGGCGGGATTCCGCCTCGGTCGACGGATGGGCCTAGCGGCAGTCGGGGCACAGTCCCCAGAACGTGACCTCGGCCTCGTCGACGACGAATCCGCGGGCGTCCGAAGGCGTCAGACAGGGTGCCGCGCCGACCACGCAGTCGACGTCGACGACCGTGCCGCAGTTGCGGCACACGAGGTGGTGATGGTTGTCGCCGGTTCGGGCCTCGAACCGTGCAGGGGACCCGGCCGGCTCGATCCGGCGGAGCAATCCCGCACTCACACAGGCCTTCAGCACATCGTAGATCGCCTGGGTGGACACGGAACCGAGTTCGCCGCGCACGGCCGCGGCCACCTCGTCGGCATCGGAATGTGGATGTGCGGCAACCATTCCGAGTACCGCCACGCGCGGAGCGGTCACCCGGAGCCCCACGGAGCGCAATTGCTCCCTGGGGTCGAAGTTCTCGTCCGTTCGTTCCATGACTACGAGTATGCCCTTTTTCTGGAATTAGTCAAGAAAACGGGGACGTTGGTCCCGCACAACACCGTCCGAACGGCGCTTCGACCGAGTCTCGCGATACCTCCACGCAACGAGCCAGAGCGCCCCCACAACGCCGTAGCCCACTGCAGGCCATGGATCTCCGGTCAGGATGGACCACACGGCCAATCCGAACCACAGCACCGCCAGGACCACACCGGTGCGGCTTCCCGACCCAGACCCCGGAAACAGCTCACGCATCGAATCCCCTCACCGTTCAGCGCATCCGGCCCGCTCCCCCACGAAGCGACCTCCCCTCGTCGTCGAACACCTTGCCACGACCGCCGGCCCACAACCTCTCACGGGACCGCGCCTGCCGCTTCCGGGCCGCGCGGAGCGAGGGGGCGGCACACCAGCATGTGGTGGGCGCCCTTCTGGAAGCGGTAGTCCACCTCGGCGACGTCACCGGCGATGTCCCTTCCCCGAAGGTCGGTGAGCAGCTCGCCCAAGCGCGGATAGAGAACCGACGATCCCGAGGTCACGAGCGGAAAGATCCGCACCTCGCCGCGGGCCACCCGCACGAGTTCGGCTATGGCGTCGACGTGGAAGGTGTGGTCGAGGCGGTCGGAATAGCTGAACAGCAGGTGCGAGCTGAGCACCAGGTCGAAGCTGCCGTCCGCGAACGGCAGGGACGGCAAGCGCCCGGCGACGTAGCGCTGTGGGTGCCGGCGTATGTCGGCGGCGAACTTCCGGACCGCGTGCCGCCGGACGCGCCGGTGCTCGTCCGGGTCGGTGAAGAACGTCCAGTCGTACTCGTCGGCGTGAGCGCGGACGTATCGGTTGCCGCGGTCGGTCTCGGCGGCGGTGATGGCGGCCAGCTCTTCCGCCTCGTGCCCGAAATATGCCAGGTCGCATGCAGTTACATCACCGCCGCGGTCGTTCACCTCGCCGGTGAACCCGGCCGCACCTCCCGGGCAGTCCAGGATTCGGCGGGACAGGTCCTCGTCGGTGAGGCCGAACATCGCCCGGTACTCGTGCAGCGATCGGGAACTGATCAGCATCTCGCCGATACCGCGGGTCGGAACAGGATCGTCGTGGGTCATGGGTGGTTCCTCTCGAATCGAGACCACCTCACCGGACGTGTCGCTGCCGCCGCAGGGAGCGAGCGTGACCGGCCGCGGGAGAGGCGGCCGGAGAACACAGTCGACGGGCCGCTAGGAGTACGGCCACCAGAGCTGCGTCAAGGTCATCACCGCTCCATTACAGCACGGGAGGCGCTCGATCCGATCCAACGCCACGAGCACCGGCAAGATTGCCGAGCAGACGCTCGCCAGGGCCGGGACACGCTCGGAACACCCGACGATCACGAATCGATCTACCACGCCCGCACCCGTCGAACCCGCAGTTAGTATCCGAAACAACGGATACCCCGCGTCGGAAATCGAGGGCTGTACATGGATATTCGACCCTGTGCCCGTCTGTTCGCCGTGATCGCCGCCGCAGGGTGCCTCGGATTGTTCGTGACTCCCGCGACCGCGGCCGGTGGGGGCATTTCCGGCCTGGTCGAGGGTCCCGCGCGTCCCGTCGGTGCGGGCAACGCCCGCGCGTACGTCGCCCTCGACGACGACGGCACGCCGGCCACGATCGGGGTTCGGCTCGACGCGGCCGCGCTCGACGAACTGCCCGGCGGCGTGCTGCCGACCACCGACGAGTACGTGCTCGATCTGCCCGAACAGGCGAAGGCCACGCCGTTCGACCACGTCACCCTCGACTGGAATTCGCACGGCCACAACCCCGAGCACGGTTTCGACGTGCCGCACTTCGACGTGCATTTCTATCTGCTCGACAGGGCGACAGTGGCCACGATCGACCCGTTCGTCCCCGGCTACGTCCAGGCAGCCACCACCCTGCCGGACCCGAGATACGTGCCCGCGGGCTACGCACCGGGCGGGGATCCGCTGATGTCGACGGTCCCGCGCATGGGCCTGCACTGGGTCGACACCGCCGAATCGGGACACCACCTCACCGAGACGGTGTTGTACGGCACGTGGAACGGACGGCAGGCGTTCGTCGAACCGATGATGAGCCGCGACTGGCTCGCATCCCGGCCGCTGTTACACGAGCAGTTGCCGCAGCCCGACGCGTACCAGCGCACCGGCCTCTACCCCACCACGTACGCGGTGTGGTGGGACGAGGCGGACCAGACGTACACGATCGAGCTCGGCGGACTGACGATGCGCGAGGCGTCGTAAGGGTCCGCCGACGGGGAAGACAGCCGCGCGCGGTCGCCCGCGCGCGGCTGTCTCCTGCCTCCGCCGATCCGCGCTATCGACCCGGTCCCGTACTCATCCGGCCCCGTGTGATGACGATGCCGTGATGGGTTCCGGACCGCAGCCACCGGCCGAGCGTCGGACCTGCGGCCTGCACGCCCACCCGGGCGTACCGGAAGCGGCCGCGCAGCTTGGCCGTCGCCCGCAACAGTCCCCCGCCCTCGAGGGGCTGTGCGAACGTCAGTCCACCGGCGATGGGCAGCTCGGGGCCCTTGGGCGACGCCCTGGTCGTCACCTTCCACGACCCACCGGTCGCCGAGAACGTCCCGGTGACGTCGCCGGCGAACTCTGCCGGCACCTTCGGCAGATGCCAGTGCGTCCGGCCGCCGTGCACCGACGGCTCCGAGTCCACGGCGATGAACGGCACCGCCATCGACGGAATCACGCCCGGTCGCAGCACCGGGCTGGCCAGGATCTCCCGGTAGGGCCCGACCGGCGACTCGAGGTAGTCCACCATCATGGCGAGGGTGAACGGCAGCGTCGTCCCACCCGGCCCGAACTGCGCCGCGTCGGGGGTACTGCGGTGCCACCACAGGGTCGCGCGCACCGCCGCCGGCCAGGGCGGCGGGGGCGAGACGGGCCAGTCCTCCCGGTCCGTGCTGCTCTCAGGCACGCTCCACAGCATGTGCAGGTTCCTCTCGGCGGACGGTGGGCGTGGGCAGCAGCAGCGCGGCCGGAGCGTCGGCGGGCACTGTCGGCCGGACCGGCGCCACCGGCGCCACGGGGACGTAGCCCTCCCCGAGTGCGGGACGGGTGTCGGCTTCGCCCTTGTTGGGCCACAGAGCCATCGCGCGTTCGGCCTGCGCGGTGATGGTGAGCGAGGGATTCACACCCAGGTTCGCGCTGACCGCCGAGCCGTCGACGACGTGCAGCCCCGGATGCCCGTACGCGCGCAGGTAGGGGTCGACGACGCCGGTGTTCGGCGAGTCGCCGATGACGCAGCCACCGAGGAAGTGCGCGGTCATCGGAATGTTCACGAGGTCGGCGATCGAGCCGCCCGCATCACCGTCGAGCTTGTCCGCGACCCGCCGGATCGCCTCGTGTCCCACCGGTATCCACTCCGGCGGCGGCTCCCCGGGCCCGGGCTTGCTCGTCACACCGCGACCGAACGGGCTTCGGCGGCTCCGCAATTCGAGCGAGTTGTCGTCGGTCTGCATGACGAGCGCGATCACGGTGCGTTCGGACCAGTGCCGCACCGACAGGCTGCGCACGAACGCGCCCGGGTTGCGGGCGGCGACACCGAAGAACTTCACCAGTCGCGGTGCGCGGCCGCCCCCGTCGGTGAGCAGCGCCTGCAGCAGGCCGATGGCGTTGCTGCCCTTGCCGTATCGGACCGGTTCGATGTGCGTGTGGTCGTCCGGATGGAACGACGACGTGATCGCCACGCCGCGGGTGTAGTCGATCGTGGTGTCCTGTGCGGACGCGGCGAGCACCGCCTCCGAGTTGGTGCGCACGACCGTGCCGAGACGGGGCGACAGGTTCGGCAGCGCTCCGGTCTCCTGCATCGCCAGCAGCAACCGCGCGGTGCCGTATGTGCCGGCCGCGACGACGACCTGATCGGCGGTGAAGACCTTGCGGCGCTTACGGATCCGATTGGTGCTCTTCGTGTGGATCTCGTAGCCGCCACCCTCCCGCGGACGCACCTCGGTGACGGTCGTGAGCGGATGAACGGTCGCACCGGCCTTCTCGGCGAGGTACAGGTAGTTCTTGACGAGGGTGTTCTTGGCTCCGACCCGGCAGCCGGTCATGCACCCACCGCACTCGGTGCAGCCGGTTCGATCGGGCCCGGCACCGCCGAAGAACGGATCCGGCACGGTCTCGCCGGGCGTTCCGAAGAACACCCCGACCGGCGTGGTCGTGAAGGTCTCACCGACACCCATGTCCTCGGCGACCGAGCGCATCACCTCGTCGGCGGGAGTGGTCGACGGATTGGGGCGGACACCGAGCATCTTGGCGGCCTGGTCGTAGTACGGGCCGAGTTCGGCTTCCCAGTCGGTGATGTGGCCCCACTGGGGATCCCGGAAGAACGCCGACGGCGGCCGGTAGAGCGTGTTGGCGTAGTTGAGCGATCCCCCGCCGACCCCTGCGCCGGCCATCACCAGCACGTCGGGCAGCAGGTGGATGCGCTGGACGCCGTAGCAGCCGAGGGCCGGTGCCCACAGGTACTTGCGCAGCCGCCAGCTGGTCTTCGGCAGCTCGTCGTCGCCGAACCGCCGACCGGCCTCGAGGACACCGACGCGGTAGCCCTTCTCGGTCAACCGCAGTGCCGAGACACTGCCGCCGAAGCCCGAGCCGATCACGAGCACGTCGTAATGGGTCATGCGTCCACCTTTTCGGCGGCGGGTCGCGCCACGTAGTTCTCGGAGTCGAAACGTCGAGTCGCCTGCCGGAACTTCCACGTGAAGGTCGGCCACATCACGGAGTTGCGGCCCTTGCGGTCCAGGTACCAGCTCTGGCATCCGCCCGCGTTCCAGATCGTATCGGCGAGCATCGGATCCAGTCCGGAGTTGTACCGCCGCTGCGCACCGTCGGTCACCTCGACGGCGCTCAGCCGTCGGGTGCGCATCGTGCGGATCGCGTCGGCGATGTAGGTGGCCTGCGATTCGAGCATGTACACGATGGAACTGTGGCCGAGGTTGGTGTTCGGTCCGTACATGAGGAACAGGTTCGGGAATCCGTGCACCGCCGTGCCGAGGTGCGCGGAGGGGCTGCCGTTCCACGTCTCGGCGAGGGTGCGCCCGCTGGAGCCCCGAATATGCTGGGCCACAGGAGGTTCGGTCGGCGTGAAGCCGGTGCCGAAGATGATCGCGTCGACCTCGTACTCGTTGCCCTTGTCGTCGACGACGGCGTTCTCGGTGACCGCGGTGAGGCCGGAGGCGACCACGGTGACATTGGGCCGGGTGATCGCGGGGAACCAGTCGTTGGACAGCAGGATCCGCTTGCACATGATCCGGAAGTTCGGCTCGAGCTTCGCGCGCAGCTCCGGATCGGCAACCTGCCTCGCGAGGATCGACCGGGCCCGGCGTTCGAACAGCGGCACGATCCACTTGCGCGCGAACGGCTTGGTCATCCCGACCACGTAGGTTTCCTTCTGGCCGTAGACGGCCGCACGGACCGCCTTCTGCGCCGCCGGGAACCGGCGATAGAGCGCTTTGACCGGGGCCGCGATGGTGTGGTCGTGCTTGGGCATGACCCACGAGGCGGTCCGCTGGAAGAGCGTGAGATGAGCGACCTTGTCGACGATGGCGGGGACGAACTGGATCGCCGACGCTCCGGTACCGATCACGGCGACCCGCTTGCCGGTCAGGTCGTAGTCGTGGTTCCACTCGGCGGAGTGGAACATGGTGCCGCCGAACAGTTCCAGTCCCGGAACCTTCGGCAGGGTCGGGGTGGACAGGGCACCGGTGGCGGCGACGAGGACGTCGGCGGTCAGGTCACCTTTGGAGGTCGACACGAGCCAGCGCCCACGCGCGTCGTCCCACTGCGCATCGCGCAGTTCACAGTCGAACACGGTCCGATCGGTCACTCCGGTTTCACGTGCGACGCGGCGAAGGTAGGCGTAGATCTCGGCCTGGGTGCCGTGTGCCTTCGACCAATCCGGCTCGGGGGCGAAGGAGAACGAGTACAGCGCGCTGGGCACGTCGCACGCGGCGCCGGGGTAGTTGTTCACCCGCCAGGTTCCGCCGACGTCGTCCCCGCGTTCGATCACGACGACATCCGCCTTCGGATCCTCGCGCAACAGCGTTGCGGCCATTCCGATTCCGCCGAACCCGGCACCTACGACGAGGGTGTGCACGTGGTTGGGGAGCGTTGCCGAACTCATTTCATCACCAGCGCTTTCCAGACGGGGAGCAGCCGCTCCCGGAATTCACGATCGGATTCGGGGGTACGCATGAGGGAGGACACCGCGAAACCGCGGGCCAGTTCGATACTCAGGTCGATGGCGTCCGGACTGATCCGGTCGCCCATGATCTCGAGGCAGCCGACGTGCAGGGCGTCGGACACCTTCCGCTCCAAGGGGATCATCGCCTCGTGCAGAGCGGGGTCGGTGCGGGCGGCGACCCATAGTTCGAGTGCGGCGTCGAACAGCGGACCGACGAACGCGTCGAACAGCGTCTCGAGCGCGCGGTCCGGTTCGGGCCGTGCCTCGAGAATCTCCGCGAGCCGTTTGTCGACGAGGTGCGCGACGGCCGCGACGACGAGCGATTCCTTGGTCGGGAAGTGGTGCAACTGGGCGCCGCGGGATACGCCGGCGCGTTTGGCGATTCCCTGCGTGCTGGTGCCCGCGTATCCCAGTTCGACGAGGGAGTCGACGGCGGCGTCGAGCAACTTGGCTCTCGTCGCCGCGGTTCGCTGGGCCTGCGTGCGGGGCACACCGGCTGTGGTGTCGGTCACGAAACCGAGAGTAACGGTAAAACTACAAACAGTCCAGACTGTTTGTAACTTTATTTTTCGGGGCTCCGAGGACGGTCAGTCGGCCTCCCGGCGCATCGGCACATGGTCGATCCCGGCCTCGGGATAGTTCGGCCCGGTCCGGCGGAAACCCCAGCGGCCGTACCACTTCTCCAGATACGCCTGCGCCGAGATCTCCATCGGACGCGGGAAGTCGCCGATCACGGCATCGATCAGCCGCGCCGCGTGCCCGCGCCCGCGGAAGTGCTTCGCGGTGGCGACCCGCCCGATGTGGATCACCGGTCCCTCGTCGAGGACCCGCAGGGTCGCCACCACATCGCCGTCGACCTCGGTCCAGTACAGCGTGGTGGTCGGTGCGAGATCGAGACCGTCGAGCTCGGGTTCGCAGACGATCCCCTGCTCGTAGACGAACACCTCGAGGCGTAACCGGACTATCCGATAGAGGGTTGCCGGGTCGATGCGGTCGAGCGTCGCGGAGCGGATGGACGGCACGATGCCAGACTGGCACATTTCCGGCCCGGGGCAACGAAAAGAGCGAGTGGACCACCCCGAAGGGTGATCCACTCGCTCGAGTGCAGTTGGGAGTTTCCGCTCAGACGAGCAGCTCCGCGATCTGGATCGTGTTGAGCGCAGCACCCTTGCGCAGGTTGTCGCCCGAGACGAACAGGGCCAGGCCCCGTCCGTCCGGCACGCCCGGATCCTGCCGGATGCGGCCCACGAGCGACGGGTCGTTGCCCGCGGCGGCCAACGGCGTCGGCACGTCGACGAGCGACACACCGGGAGCGTTCGCCAGCAGTTCCTTCGCGCGCTCGACCGACAGCGGCCGCTCGAACTCGGCGTTGATCGACAGCGAGTGACCGGTCACGACCGGGACGCGCACGCACGTGCCCGACACGAGCAGATCCGGCAGGCCCAGGATCTTGCGCGACTCGTTGCGCAGCTTCTGGTCCTCGTCGGTCTCGCCCGAGCCGTCGTCGACGAGCGAACCGGCGAGCGGCAGCACGTTGAACGCGATCGGCGCGACGTACTTCTCCGGCGCCGGGAAGTCGACGGCGCTGCCGTCGTGGACGAGCTTGTCGGCGTCGGCGATCACCGCGCGCGCCTGGCCGAGGAGCTCCTCGACGCCGGCGATGCCGCTGCCGGACACGGCCTGGTAGCTCGAGACGATCAGGCGCTGCAGGCCCGCCTCGTCGTGCAGAACCTTCAGGACCGGCATCGCGGCCATCGTGGTGCAGTTCGGGTTGGCGATGATGCCCTTCGGCGGGTTCTTCGCCTGCTCGGGGTTGACCTCGCTGACGACGAGCGGGACCTCGGGGTCCTTGCGCCACGCCGACGAGTTGTCGACGACGGTCGCGCCGGCCGCCGCGAAGCGCGGGGCCTGCGCACGCGAGAGGGTCGCGCCCGCCGAGAACAACGCGATGTCGATGCCCTTCAGGTCCTCGTCGGACGTCGCCGCGGCGTCCTCGACGACGATCTCCTCACCGCGGAACGGCAGCTTCTTGCCCGCCGAGCGGGCCGAGGCGAAGAACCGCACCTTTTCGGCAGGAAAGTTGCGCTCCTCGAGGAGGGTGCGCATGACGATGCCGACCTGGCCGGTGGCACCTACAACAGCAATGGTGGTCATGATTACCGTCCCGTTCCGGCGTGGACGACGGCTTCTTCCTCGCCGCCGAGGTCGAATGCGGCGTGCAGGGCACGGACCGCATCGTCGAGGTCGGTGTCGTCGACCAGCACCGAGATGCGGATCTCCGACGTGGAGATGAGATCGATGTTGATGCCGGCCGCGGCGAGCGCCTCGCAGAACTTCGCGGTCACGCCCGGGTGGCTCTTCATCCCGGCCCCGACGAGCGACACCTTGCCGATGTGATCGTCGAACAGCACCTGGGTGAAGCCGATCTCGTCCTGCTGCTTGGTCAGCAGCTCGACGGCGCGCGGACCGTCGGCCATCGGCAGAGTGAAGGTGATGTCGGTCTTGCCGGTCTCGACCTTCGAGATGTTCTGCAACACCATGTCGATGTTGATCTCGGCGTCGGCCACGGCCCGGAAGACCTTCGCCGCGTAGCCGGGGGTGTCGGGCAGGCCGACGACGGTGACCTTGGCTTCGCCGCGATCGTGCGCGACGCCGGTGATCAGGGCCTCTTCCACGGGGATGTCCTCCATCGATCCGGACACGATCGTGCCGGGCTTGGTGGTGTACGACGAACGAACGTGCACGGGCACGTTGTAGCGGCGGGCGTACTCGACGCAACGCAGCATGAGCACCTTCGCACCGCACGCGGCGAGCTCGAGCATCTCCTCGAAGGAGACCTTGTCGAGCCGCTGCGCGTCCTTGACGATGCGCGGGTCGGCAGTGAACACACCGTCGACGTCGGTGTAGATCTCGCAGACGTCGGCGTCCAGCGCCGCCGCCAGCGCGACGGCGGTGGTGTCCGATCCGCCGCGACCGAGCGTGGTGATGTCCTTGCTGTCCTGGCTGACGCCCTGGAAGCCCGCGACCAGGACGATGCTGCCCTCGTCGAGCGCGGCCCGGACACGCCCCGGCGTGACGTCGATGATCTTGGCGTTGCCGTGGCTGCCGGTGGTGATCACGCCGGCCTGGGAGCCGGTGAACGAGCGAGCCTCGGCGCCGAGCGAGTGGATGGCCATCGCGACGAGAGCATTGGAGATGCGCTCACCGGAGGTGAGGAGCATGTCCATCTCGCGGGCCGGCGGCACCGGGCACACCTGCTGAGCGAGGTCCAGCAATTCGTCGGTGGTGTCGCCCATCGCAGAGACGACCACGACGACGTCGTTGCCCGCCTTCTTGGTCTCGACGATCCGTTCAGCGACGCGCCGGATCCGCTCGGCCGTCGCGACCGAGGATCCTCCGTACTTCTGGACGACGAGTGCCACGCTGGCGAACCTCCGGGTATTGGGTGCAAGTCCAGGAAGCGAGTCTACCGATGAGGCCCCGGACGAACCCGCTCGGGCCGTCCAGCGCCTCCGGCGCCCGTGTGTCCTTGTGGCGGTTCCGGGCGCCGGTTGTGCACACCGGCGCGGAGCGCGCGGAGGGCTAGCGTGAGTGCATGGACGCCCGCCGCCGCGTCGCTGCCGCCCGGGTGGCCCGGCTCGCCACAGCGGACGGGTTCGGCACGCCGCACGTGGTGCCGATCGTGTTCGCCCTGGACGGCGACGCGATCCACACCTGCGTCGACGACAAGCCGAAGACCACCCGGCGGCTGCGTCGCCTGACCGACATCGCCGAGAACCCGCGGGTGAGCGTGCTCGTCGACCACTACAGCGACGACTGGTCGCAGCTCTGGTGGATTCGCATCGACGGCATCGCCACGATCCACGACGCGGACACCGAGGCGGGCGCCACCGGACTCGACGCTCTGGCCCGCAAGTACCCGCAGTATCGAGTACGACGGCCGCCGGGACCGGTGATCACGATCGACCGGCTGCGCTGGCGCTCATGGTCGGCCTGAGCCACGACGACGGTCGCCGAGGTCCTCGACGTCGGCCACCCGGTGATCACGGCCGCGGGTCGGTGCGGACCCACCGGCGCCGGTCACTCTGCGTGGCCCCGGTGCAGCGACGGCACAGGACGACGCCGTGCTCCCCGAGCTCCGCCAGATACAGCGCTTCGCTCCACGGCACGTGCGCGAAGCGATCCAGACGGGCACGAGAGAGCGGAACTCCGCACAAGGTCTGATTCGTGCCGGGCGTCCATGCATGCGTATCACCGCGCGGGTACCGGATCCCGTCGCTGTCGATCCACCGGCTCGATGCCGCGACCGCGGGTTCGGTTCGCTGGGCCATGAGTCCGGGTTCCCACGGCCGGGTGAAATCATGCCGACCCGGAGAAAGGTGCAATCGGCACCGGCCGGAAGAACACCGGGAGCCGGCCACGGCGACGATTCCGTTCCGCCGAGGGTTGTTTCGCAATGCCGCGGGATGGGAACAGGACTTCTTGTTCGACGCGGACTCCACGGTTCAGCAGGGACCGAATTTCCGTGCCACCCTTACAGATCAGGGAGAATCCCCATGCGCAAGACAATCATTGCCGTCCTCGCCACGACCACGGTCGCCTTCACCGGCGCCGGCCTTGCCCATGCCGACACCTCCGCCCCGGCCCCCTCGGCTGTTGTCGCCCAAGCCGAAAACGATCCCGACGACGGTGACGACACGGGCCTGTGGGGCCTGCTCGGCCTTGCCGGACTGGTCGGCTTGGCCGGACTCAAGCGACGCAACGCGCCGGCGACACCCGTTGCAGACACCACCGCCTACGGCACCGACCCCAACCGCCGCTTGTAATCGCGGTCGACCTGTGGTCCTGCGCACCGGTCGCAGGACCACAGGTCGGGCGGGCGCGACGCGTCCCGGTCGTCGATATCGCCGACAGACCTCGACTCAAGTCTTTTTCGAGGTCAAGTCCTCGACGGGAGCCGAGGCGGCATTGGCCTTGACCGACGCAATACCGTTCTGAGCCGCTGCCTTCGAGGTGTAACCCTGACTGGCCGCGATGATCTCACCGTTGGCTGCTTTCAATCGGAACCGGAAATCCCCGCCGGTGTCCTTGAAGAGCTCGAACCTGGCAGACATGACACCTCCACTGCGATGCCCACGACGGTCGCAGACCCCGTATCACCACGGTAGGTCGCGCTCTCGAACACCGGCTGTGGAACAGCGTGATCGCCTGTGGCACTGCGTGACTGTGCTTGCCGCCTGCGGACCGACACGGAACGGAAGGTCAGTGCGCCGGAAGATCAGCGCGCCGGAAGATCAGTGCGCCGCCGTGTACTCGTCGACGAGCGACTGAGGTATGCGTCCGCGGGCAGGGACCTCGTAACCGGCCTGGACGGCCCACTCCCGGATCTCCTTGGAACTCGGTGAACCCGAGACGCCGGCCGGGCTCCCTCGCCGCTTGCGCCCTCCGACGCGGGTGGCATGCGCCACGTAGGGCTCGATCTTCTTGCGGAAGTCCCGAGCGTTCTTCTTGTTCAGATCGATGGTGTATTCGACCCCGTCGAGTGCAAAACTTATCGTCTCCCCCTCCTCTTCCAACGGAGTTCCGTCGATGTCGTCGAATATTTCGACAACGGTTCTTTTCGCCACAGGAAACCTCCATTTCCGACATTCGAACGGGTCCGAAAGCAGTGTACATACCGACGGTATGAATTCTCCGAAATCATTGAATCGCCACTCAGAAGTGTTGGCTGCCGCCGATTCCGACCTCGGCGACGTCACGCGAGCCGAAATGGATTCGGCAGGTGTCGATCAACGAATCGCCCCCGAAAAATACCGCGAGGAATCTTTACCGAGTGACAGGGCCGAGTCCCGAAAATGATCACCGAGTCGGCGCGCGTAGCGGCAGCGATCGGACAGATCTCGCCGATCTCCCCGGTCGGGAAATTCCATGCTTTCGGTCGAGCGAGATGCCGCGGCCGCTCCGACCACGCCGGGGTCCCGGGAATCCGAACGCGCCGTCACAGGAGATCGCCGCGATCGAAGCACCGAGCGCGCCTCCGGTCGACTCGGCGCAGCCATGACGGGTTGGTACCGGCGAAATACTGTCCACCACAGGGCAATAGGCCCGCTCGTCCTCCGGGTCCGGCCCACGGAGACCGGTGCGGTCGGGTCGGGAACACGAGCACCGGAAGCATGCAGGGGAAGACGCACGCGAGCCGCGCACCGTCACCTGCGCTCGCCCCGAGTCGGCAACCGGACCACTCGGTCGGGTTGCCGATGGGCATCGCGCACCCTTCGCGCCCTCCCGGCAACGGCCGGCTCGGGGGCCGAGCAGCTCGCCCGAACCGAGGAGACCCACCGCCTGGCCGGCCGCGCGGGTGCGGGTCACGTCCTCACCCTGCAGGGTTGTCCTCCATGTCCGGATCACCGGTTTCGGCCGCGCCCATTCTGTGAGATGGGTCGCCCCCCTCTGGGCCCGACTGGGCCGAGACGAGTACACTGCCAGGCATGCAGCGCGCCCTTCTCCTCGGCCGCCGCGGCGGGATCTGACCAGACCGGCTTCCCGTCGCGGGGTTTCGACGCGCCGGTCGATATTCTGATTCGGACCCACAGGTCCACATTTTCTTTGGAGCACGTCATGTCACCCGCCGACGCATTCACTTCCGGTTCGCGCACCATCACGCCGCCGAGCAAGCCGGCTCCGGCCGACCAGCCGTCCTGGAACAAGCAGAAGAACTCCTCGATGCCGGTCTACCGGTACCTGCCGTTCGCGGAGGAGGTCGAGCCGATCTCGCTGCCCGACCGCACCTGGCCCGACAAGGTCATCGACCGGGCACCCGCGTGGTGCGCCGTCGACCTGCGGGACGGCAACCAGGCGCTGATCGACCCGATGAGCCCGGCCCGCAAGCGCCGCATGTTCGACCTGCTGGTCCGGATGGGCTACAAGGAGATCGAGGTCGGCTTCCCCTCGGCGAGCCAGACCGACTTCGACTTCGTCCGCGAGATCATCGAGGACGGCGCGATCCCGGACGACGTGACGATCCAGGTGCTGACCCAGTCGCGGCCGGAACTGATCAAGCGGACCTTCGAGGCCTGCGCCGGCGCACAGAACGTGATCGTCCACTTCTACAACTCGACGTCGATTCTGCAGCGTCGTGTCGTGTTCCGGGCCGACAAGGAAGCGATCAAGAAGATCGCGACGGATGCCGCCGAACTGGTGCTGGAAGAGGCGAAGAACCACCCCGACACGAACTGGCGCTGGGAGTACTCGCCCGAGTCGTACACCGGAACCGAACTGTCGTACGCCAAGGAGGTCTGCGACGCGGTCGTCGACGTTCTGGGCGCGACCCCCGAGAACCCGGTCATCATCAACCTGCCGGCCACGGTCGAGATGGCGTCGCCGAACGTGTACGCCGACTCGATCGAGTGGATGCACCGCAACCTGGCCAAGCGCGACAGCATCATCCTGTCGTTGCACCCGCACAACGACCGCGGTGAGGGTGTCGCCGCGGCGGAGCTGGGTTACATGGCCGGCGCCGACCGCATCGAAGGCTGCCTGTTCGGCAACGGTGAGCGCACCGGCAACGTCTGCCTGGTGACCCTGGGCCTGAACCTGTTCAGCCGCGGTGTCGACCCCCAGATCGACTTCTCGAACATCGACGAGATCCGGCGCACGGTCGAGTACTGCAACCAGCTGCCGGTTCCCGAGCGGCACCCGTACGGCGGCGACCTGGTCTACACGGCCTTCTCCGGAAGCCACCAGGACGCCATCAACAAGGGCATGGACCAGATGAAGGTCGACGCCGACGACTCCGATCAGGACGTCGACGACATCGTCTGGGCGGTCCCCTACCTGCCGATCGACCCGAAGGACGTCGGACGCAGCTACGAGGCCGTGATCCGCGTCAACAGCCAGTCCGGCAAGGGCGGCGTCGCGTACATCATGAAGCACGACCACGGCCTGAACCTGCCGCGGCGTCTGCAGATCGAGTTCTCCAGCGCGGTGCAGAAGGTTACCGACGGTGAGGGCGGCGAGGTCAGCCCCAAGGAGATGTGGGACATCTTCCACGAGGAGTACCTGGCCCCGGTCACGCCGCTGGAGCGGATGCGCCAGAAGGTCACCGCTTCGGAAACCGACGACGGCACCGACCGCATCGTCGCGACCGTCAAGGTCGACGGCGTCGAGAAGGAGATCGAGGGCGAGGGCAACGGCCCGCTCGCCGCGTTCGTCGACGCGCTGGAGACGATCGGCTACCGCGTCGCCGTGCGCGGATACGCCGAGCACGCGATGTCGGCCGGCGACGACGCGAACGCCGCCGCCTACGTCGAGGCGGACGTGACCCGGCCCGACGGAACCACCAAGCTGGTCTGGGGCGTGGGTATCGCTCCGTCGATCACCACGGCCTCGCTGCGCGCGGTCGTCTCGGCGGTCAACCGGGCGCACTGATTCCACTCGCCGTTCGGCTGCATTCGGACAAACGCGGCGGTACTCTTCGGGAAGTCTCCCGGGGGTGCCGCCGCGTTTGCTGTTTCTCCCGGCGTGACGGCTCCCCTCCGGATCGGGACTCGAAGTTCACACGGGACGAGAGGGAAGCTCCATGGATTTCTGGGACATCATCTGGTTCATCATCGTCAGCTTCGCGTTCATCGCCTACCTGATCATGCTGTGGATGATCATCGGCGACCTGTTCCGCAATCGTGAGCAGTCCGGTTGGGTGAAGGCGATCTGGATCATCTTCCTGTTCATCTTCCCGTTGCTCACCGCGCTGGTGTACCTGATCGTCCACGGCGACGGCATGGCCAAGCGGAGCGCGCGTGAAGCCGCCGAGTTCAAGACCGCCCAGGACAACTACATCCGCGAGGTCGCGGGCAAGTCGCCCGCCGAGCACATCGCCGACGCCAAGGCGCTCCTCGACGCCGGGACCATCACCGAGGACGAGTACCAGGCGCTGAAGGCCAAGGCCCTCTCCTGAGGCGCCTGCGGCGGCGGTGTGCCTTTTCGGCGGTCGGAGGCGTCGGATGGGCACACCGGCGCGGAGCGCCGCAGGCACACCGGCCCCACCGCGACCACTTCGTCCTGCAGCAGGATCGCGATACCCGCGACCGGCTCGCCGACGAGCAGGTCCCGCAGCTGCTCGTCGTCGGGTTCGGGTGCGTGCCGCACCACGATGTCCTGAGTACGCAGCGACGCGCAGACGCGGCGCGCAACCGTGGTGTCGCCGACGATCACGGAGGCACCTGCCCCCGATCCCGGTCGTCTCGTCCTCGAGCACGGAACTCACCTCCGCCGGCCGTCTCCCCCTCGATCCCTGCGTCCGATCCCAGGGGAGCACGCGCGGCACACGCCCGCATCCGCCCACGGCCGGTCTGTGAGCGATTCCGGCCGCCCGGTCGGGGTGTGACCGCACGGACACCACTCGGCTCCGCAGCCCGAACGCAGCTGTGGAAAACTCGCCGGGGTGGGTACTAGCACTGGAATCACCACGCGCGGCCGGTTGGCGTTGCGCGCGGCGAAGGCAGCCGCGTGGGCGTCGCAGAAGGCCGGACGCGGCAAGGGTTCGATGATCGGCGGGCTCATCGCCCTGAAGATCGATCCGACGCTGATGAAGCAGCTCGGTCACGGCCGGAGAACGGTGCTCGTCACCGGCACCAACGGCAAGTCCACCACGACCCGCATGACCGCGGCCGCGCTCGCAACGCTCGACGACGTCGCGACGCAGCCGGACGGGGCGAACATGGACGCCGGCATCGTCTCCACCCTCGCCTCGAACCTCACCGCGCCGCTCGCCGCGATCGAGGTCGACGAGCTGCACACCCCGCATGTCGCCGACGCACTCGATCCGCAGGCGATCGTGCTGCTCAATCTCAGCCGCGACCAGCTCGACCGCGTCGGCGAGATCAACATGATCGAACGCAAGTTGCGCGCGGGTCTGCAGCGTCACCCCGATGCCGTGATCGTCGCCAACTGCGACGACGTCCTCGTCACCTCCGCGGCCTACGACAACCCGAACGTGGTGTGGGTGGCCGCGGGTGCCGGCTGGGCCAACGACTCGGTCAGCTGCCCCCGCTCCGGCGAGCCCATCGTCCGCGACGGCGACCACTGGTACAGCAGTGGCTCCGATTTCGCCCGGCCCCAACCTCATTGGTGGGTCGACGACGAGAACCTGTACGGCCCGGACGGGCTGGTGCTGCCGATGAAGCTGACCCTGCCCGGTCGCGCCAATCGCGGCAATGCCGCGCAGGCGGTCGCCGCCGCGGTCGCGCTCGGCGCCGATCCGGCCGAGGCGGTCGCCGCGGCCTCCATCGTCGAAGAGGTCGCCGGCCGGTATTCGACGGTGCAGGTCGGCCCGCATTCGGTGCGCATGCTGCTGGCGAAGAATCCCGCCGGCTGGCAGGAAGCGCTGTCCATGATCGACCCGGCCGTCGACGGTCTGGTCATCGCCGTCAACGGTCAGGTGCCGGACGGCGAGGACCTGTCGTGGCTCTGGGATGTGCGGTTCGAGCACTTCGACGGCGTGCAGGTCGTCGCGTCCGGTGAACGCGGAACCGACCTCGCGGTCCGCCTCACCTACGCGGGCGTCGAACACACCCTGGTGTCGGATCCGTTGCGCGCCATCGCTTCCTGCCCTCCAGGCCGGGTGGAGGTACTCGCCAACTACACCGCGTTCCGAGATCTGAACACTGCGCTCGCGAAGGGGTCCGCACATGCCTGAGTCGACCGTGCGTATCGGGTTGGTCCTGCCCGACGTCATGGGCACCTACGGGGACGGCGGCAACGCGCTCGTGCTGCGCCAGCGTCTGCGGATGCGCGGGTACGACGCCGAGATCGTCCCCATCGGTCTGGAGGATCCGGTGCCGGAATCGATGGACCTGTACACACTCGGCGGCGCCGAGGACTCGGCGCAGCGGCTCGCGACCCGGCACCTGCTGCGATACCCGGGACTGCAGCGCGCCGCGGAGCGCGGCGCACCGGTGCTGGCGATCTGCGCGGCCATCCAGGTGCTCGGCCACTGGTACGAGACGTCGGCCGGTGAACGCGTCGACGGTGTCGGCCTGCTCGACGTGACCACCACACCGCAGAAGACCCGCGCGATCGGCGAGATCGTGATCTCCCCCGCCGTGGAAGGCCTCACGCAGCCGCTCACCGGGTTCGAGAACCACCGTGGCGGAACGACTCTCGGATCGTCGGCGCGTGGTCTGGGCCGGGTGACCCGCGGCGTCGGCAACGGCGTCGGCGACGGCCTCGAAGGCGCCGTGCAGGGCTCGGTGTTCGGTACGTACCTTCACGGTCCGGTGCTGGCCCGCAATCCGGAGCTGGCCGATCTGCTGCTGGCGCGCGCGCTCGGCGTCGACGCACTCGCGCCGCTGGATCTTCCGGAGGTCGAACGGCTGCGCCGCGAGCGTCTGCGGACGAACTGACCGGACCGGTTCAGCCCCGGCCGCCGACGTGCTCGACGACGAGTTCGGCGAGCGCCTCGGGGGCCTCGTCCGGGATCCAGTGGCTCACTCCGGGCAGCGTCTCGAACCGGAACGGGCCGGTGACCCAGCGGCCGCTCGCCGCGGGGCCGGCCCGTCCGATCGCGAAGTCGCCGTCGCTCCACACCATCAGCGTGGGCACCGGCACCCGGCCGACGGCCTCGCGCGGCGACCACATCGACAACGCCCGGTACCAGTTCAGACCTCCGCGTACCGCGGCGCGATCCGCCAGTCGCGCCGCGTCGCGGGCGGCGGCATTCGCCGGCTGACCGCTGCGCCGCAGCACCCGGCGTGCCGTCTTCTCGTCGGCGAACAGCCTCTCGGGCAGCCAGGGCAGCTGGTAGAAGAGCATGTACCAGGATCGGAACAGCTGCAGGCTCGTGCCCAGCGCCCGGACGAACGCGGCGGGATGCGGCACCGACACCGCGGTGAGCGAACGCACCAGGTGCGGATGGCGGGCGGCGGTCGCCCACGCGACGATCGCGCCCCAGTCATGCCCGACCAGGTGGACCGGCCGCCCGATCCGGTCGATGAGCGCCACCGTGTCGGCAACGAGTTCGGACTGCCGGTAGTCACGGCGCCGGCGCGGGCGGGCACCGGGCGAGTAGCCGCGTTGGTCCGGCGCGATCGTGCGGTACCCGCGGGCGTGCAGCAACGGTGCCACGCCGTCCCAGGAGCGGGCGTCCTGCGGGAATCCGTGCAAGAGCACTATCGGTTCGCCGTCGGGCGGTCCCTGGTCGCGGACGTCGAAGGTCAGTCCCGCCCTGCTGATCGATTCGATGCGCTCCGGCACCCCGCCCCCCGTTGCGATCTCCCCCGAACCGCGAACTGCCCCTGAACAGGGGTTCGGCCCGAATATTCGCTTTACGCGAACTCCGGGCCGGATCTCTGCTTCACGAGCCTCTGTCGTCCTCGGACGTCTGCTCGATTCGCACCAACGATGTTACGCGCGTCACAATCGACAGCGCAAGTGCATTTCCGGCCGAGATCGCCTGATCGGCCAGCGCCGACACTTCCGGCCGTTGCACCAGCTCGCGCACGGCCGTGACCGGGGCGAAGAGCCACTCGACGGTGCCGACGATCTTCTCGACGCCCACCAGCGTCGCGTCGACCCTGTCGATCGAGCTACCGAGCCGATCCACAACGGTCTCGAAGTCCCCGAGCCTCGAATCGAAGGAAGCGAGCACACGGTTGAACTCGTCGAGCGATGCCGCGATCCCACCGGAGACGTCGTCGATCCGGGCGATCGTCGCGTCGGCGTTCAGCGCTGCGGCGGTGAGGCGCCGCAGCCGGCTCGGATCGTTCGGCCTGGTCTGATCCACCACGTCGGCTCCCCCTTCCCCCGCTCACGGCTCTCGCCGTGGGCTGTCACTTCGCGTCGGCACCGTCCAGCAGCCACCGGTCGCCGTCACGCTCCAGCGTGATCAGGAACCGCGTCGCGTCGGTGCGCCCCTCCGGCACGGCCACATTCTTCACATCCTGGTCGAGGAACACCAGGACCGTCGCGCGGTCGCCGTCGACGGTTTCGACAGCGGCGTGATCGGCGCGCGCAACCGAGCTGCCCTGTCCGTTCTCCACCAGCGACCGCAACTCTCCGGCGACCGTGTTGTACTTCTGCGCGAACTCGTCCGTGGAGATTTCGGTAACCGCGGCGAGCGAGGCGTCGAAACTCTGGAAGTCGTAGGTGCCCAGCGTGATCGCGTACTCGCGGGCGCTGTCGAGCGCCTCGGTGCGCAACCGGTCCGCCGACTCGGCCCGCCACCACAGCACGGCGAAGACCCCGGCGGCGATCGCGAGCACGAGAACCAGGCCCTTCACGATCCACTGCCGACCCGATCCGGCGTCGTTCGACGTCCGCTCGGGAACCTCGATCGCTTCGAAGGGTGCGGTCACCTCAGGAGCCTTGCCGTCCGACGTATCCGTCGTTGCCATCAGTCGCGCATTCCTTCCAGCGATTTCGCCGTTCGTTGAAACTCCGCCGTTTGAAACTCCGCCGTTTGAAACTCGGCCGTTCATGAAACTCGACACGGGGGCAGCGGTTCGACCGCTGCCCCCGGTCCGGACACGATTCCCCTGTCGTCGTGTTCCGAAATCCCCCCGACCATCCCCCGACCCGAGGGACACACGGCTCCCCCCGCCGTGTGCCCCCCAACTCGACCGTCAGCCCTGCACGACGGCCGAGAGTCCTCCACGCAATTCATGCTTGACGACCTTGCCGCTTGCGTTGCGCGGCAGGGCCTCGACGACCACCACTTCCTTCGGGTGCTTGTAGCGCGCCAGGTTCTCGTCGAGGTACGGCTGCAGTTCCTCGATCGTGAGATCGTCGGCACCGGGAGCCAGTGCGACGACCGCGACCGGAACCTCACCCCACTTGGCATCCGGACGGCCGATCACCGCAGCCTCGAGCACCTTCTCGTGGCCGTACAGGACGTTCTCGACCTCGGCGCAGTAGATGTTCTCGCCGCCGGAGATGATCATGTCCTTCTTGCGGTCCACGACGTAGACGAAGCCCTCTTCGTCGACGCGCACGAGGTCGCCGGAGTGGAACCAGCCGCCGGCGAACGCATCCGCGGTCGCAGCCTCGTTGTTCCAGTACTCGCGCATCATGGTCGGTCCGCGGTAGACGATCTCACCGACCTCGCCGGGAGCGACGTCGTTCATCTCGTCGTCGACGACGCGAGCCTGGATCGTAGGGATGACCTGGCCGACGGAACCGAGCTTGCGAATCGCGTCCTCGCCGTCGAGAACACACGTGATCGGCGACATCTCGGTCTGCCCGAACACGGCGACATTGAATGCGTCGGGGAACGTCTCGGCCATGGCCCGCAGGATCGTGTCCGAGCTCGGGGCCGCACCCCAGGAGATGTTGCGCAGCGACAGATTGCGCGGATTCGCCTGCTGCGCAGCGCACATCGCCTGCCACTGCACCGGTACGAGGAACAGGCTGGTCACGCGCTCGGCCTCGAGCACGTCGAGCAGGGTGTTCGGGTCGAACGCGCCGACCGGGTAGATGACGGTCGTCTGGCCGAGCATGAGGCTCGGAGCCATCGAGCCGAGCGCGGCGATGTGGAACATCGGCGACGCACAGAAGCCGATGTTGTCGTCGCCGAACATGTGGAAGGCGCGGATGCAGGTGAGGGACTGCGCTTCCATGTTCGAGTGCGTCAGCACCGCACCCTTGGGCCGGCCCGTCGTTCCCGAGGTGTACATGATCAGCGCGGGCGTGTCGTTCGGAATATCCAGGGGCGCATGCGCTTCCCCTTCTTCCGCGACGAGGTCCTCGTAGGCCACCGCGTCGCCCTGCGGGTCCGCGCCGACGGTGACGACCAGGTCCAGACCCTCGGACTGTGCACGCGCGGCGTCCGCGAGCGGGACGAGCGGCCCCTCCACGACGATGGCCTTGGAACCGGAGTCCGCGATGAGGAAGGCCACCTCGGGCGGCGTGAGCCGGAAGTTGACCGGCACGGCGATCGCGCCGAGCGCGTTCGCGGCAAGCACGGTTTCGAGGTACTCGGGGCGGTTGAGCATCAGGATGATGACGCGGTCGCCGAAACCGACACCGCGCCGCGACAGTGCGTCGGCGAGCTTGTTCACCCGCTCGTCGAGCTGCGCCCAGGTGATCGACTCACCCTGGAATCGCAGCGCCGTGCGCTCGGGGATCATCAGTGCGTGGCGCGCGACCTGGTTGTTCCAGTTGTTGTTGCGGAAGCGCATGGACTCCGAGCGTGCGGAGGTAGCGGTCATCGACTGTTCCTCTCGAGGGGACGGGGAGCGAACCGGCGGGGTCGGCACCGTTACGTTGTGACACACATTACAGATGCCGAAAGGTATGCGCCAGGCCCTTTGTTAACGTGGATTCTCTGATTTTCGGACGTTCGCGGGCACGTGATTCCGGAGGGACTCCGCCCACAGGATCTCGTAATCCGCTGGTCGGCACGGTGTGCACCGGTGAACAGGCCGCAGGAGCACACCGCCAACCAGTGGCGACAAGTGCACCGTCGGTCGTCAGGCGAAACGCGGGGGTCGCTTCTGCAGCATCGCGGTGGCGCCCTCGAAGAAGTCCGCGGACGTCAGCAGCTCCGTCTGGCCGGCCTTCTCGCGTTCGAGCGCCTCGTCCAGTGCACCGAGCGTCGCTGCGTTCAGCGCCTGTTTGGTCAGGGCCAGCGCGCGTCGCGGTCCCGCCGCGGTCCGTGCCGCGACCGTCCGGACGTGGTCGAGGAGCTGATCGTCCGGCAGTGTCTTCGCCACGAGACCGAACCGGTCGGCGTCCGCCGCGGAGACCCGGTTGCCGAGCAACGCCATCTCGGCTGCGCGAGCCCGCCCGATCGCTGCCGGGACGAGCAGGCTCGACCCGCCGTCCGCCATCAGGCCGACGTTGACGAAGGACAGGAAGAAGTACGCGCTCTCGGCGGCGTAGGTGAAGTCCGCGGCGATGGCGATCGACACCCCGAATCCCGCGGCCGGTCCGTTGACCGCCGCGATGACCGGAACCGGCACGGTGGCGATGGAGCGGATCAACTCGTTCGCGGTGTCCATGGTGACCGAAGGGTCGACCGGATTCTCCGCTCCCGCAGCCAGATCCGCGCCGGTGCAGAATGCCGCGCCCTCACCCGTGACGACCACGGTCCGCACGTCGGGATTCTCCCCCGCTGCATCGACGGCCTCGCGCAGCGCCTGCGTCGTCGGGAGGTCGACGGCGTTCATTCGCTTGGGCCGGTCGATCGTCAGCCACAGAACGTTGTCGATCAACTCCGACCGCAGGCCCTGCACGGCCGCCTCACCGCCGCCGGTCATGCCTTCACCGCCGCCGTGTCGAGGAAGCTCGTGAGGCGGCCCGCGATGATCGATTCCGCCTCCGTGACCATCCGCTCGACGAGTTCTGCCACGGTGGGGATGTCGTCGATCAGGCCCTGGCACTGCCCGGCGGTCCAGATGCCGGCGTCGATGTCGCCTTCCTCGAAGACCTTGCGGCCGCGAGCGCCCGCAACCAGGTGCTGGATGTCCTTGAATTCGGCTCCGCGGGACTCGATCTCGACGACCTCCGCACTGACCGCGTTGGCCGCGACCCGTGCGGTGTTGTGCAGGGTGCGGAAGATCAGCTTCGTGTCGAGTTCGCTGTTCGCGACGATCTGCTCCTTGACCGCGTGCGCGACGGGCGACTCGACGGTGCACATGAACCGGGTCCCCATGTTGACGCCGTCGGCGCCGAGCGCAAGTGCCGCGACGAGGCCGCGTGCGTCCGCGATGCCGCCGGAGGCGATCACCGGAATCCGGAGCTTGCGCGTCGCTGCGGGGATCAGCACCAGGCCGGGCACATCGTCCTCACCCGGGTGGCCGGCGCACTCGAAGCCGTCGATGCTCACCGCGTCGACACCGACCCGCTCGGCCTTGACGGCGTGGCGGACGCTCGTGCACTTGTGGATCACCTTGATTCCTGCGTCCTTGAAGAACGGTAGGTGGTCCACCGGATTCGACCCGGCGGTCTCGACGATCTTGATGCCGGACTCGATGATCGCCTGCCGGTATTCGGCGTAGGGCGGCGGCGTGATCGACGGCAGGATCGTCAGGTTCACACCGAACGGCTTGTCGGTGAGTTCGCGGGCCCGTGCGATCTCGCGCACCAGATCCTCGGGTGTGGGCTGGGTGAGGGCGGTGATGAATCCGAGCGCCCCCGCGTTCGCCACCGCGGCGACGAGTTCGGCGCGGCCGACCCACATCATGCCGCCCTGAACGATCGGATGCTCGACGCCGAACGCCTCGGTAAATCGGGTTCTCACAGGTCCTCCCGGGATCCGCGCAATGTCGTCGGAAGGGCGGGACGCACAGCCCGCCCGTCGCTAAGTCTGAGAATCGTCATTAACTTTGATTCTCGGCTCGCGCTTTGTCAATACGTTGTGTACTGCAGTTTTCTCGGAGTTCGGGAGCTTCCTGATGCTGTCGGGCGTGGAGTAGGATTGTTACCTTAGAGACACAGACCCCGAACGCGAGGAGGCCCTGTGGCCGAACAGGCACAGGTCGAGAGTCGCCCGAGCCGCACCCGCGCAGCCGACGATTCCACCCGGCCCGCACCCCGGCGCCGCCCGAAGAACCGGAAGGCGCAGATCGCAACGGTCGCGGCCGAGGCGTTCAGCGAACGCGGATACCACGGGGTCAGCGTCGACGAGATCGCCGCGGCCGTCGGCATCTCCGGTCCGGCGCTCTATCGGCACTTCCCCAACAAGTACGCGTTGTTCCTGCACGCGGTGACCGCACTGACCGAGGCGCTGCAGGCCGCCGTGGCCGAGCCCGAACCGGACTCCGACGCCGCCGGACTCGATCCGCAGGACGCACTCGACCGGCAGCTGCTCGCGACGATCCGCACCTCCATCGACAACCGCCGCACCGGCGGTCTGTACCGCTGGGATCGGCGGTACCTCGCGAAGGAGGACCGCGCCGAGATCGACCGCATGATGCGGGACATCAACAGCCGCATCGGCGAGACGATCGCCGGGGTCCGGCCCGGGCTGGCCAAGTCCGACTACGTGCTGCTCAGCAGCGCGGTGCTCAGCGTCATCGGCTCCATCACCGCCCATCGGGCACCCCTCGCGAGCCGCCGGCTCGAGCAGCTGCTGCTCGGCGCGTGCCACGCCGTGATCGGTACCGAGCTCGAGCCCGAGGAGCCGCAGACGGACGAGCCCACGCGGGCTCCGGGGCTCGCGGTCGCCAACCGGCGGGAGGTGCTCCTGCGCGAGGCGGTTCTGCTGTTCGATGCGCACGGGTACCACGAGGTGAGCATCGAGGAGATCGGTGCGGCCGCAGGGATCAACGCCTCCGGCGTCTACCGGCACTTCGCCAGCAAGGCGGATCTGCTCGCCGCGGCCTTCCACCGGGCCGGCGACCGGCTGGCCGTCGCCGTCGGTTCGGCCCTCGCCGATTCCACGACACCGTCGGAAGCCATCGACGCGCTCACCGAGGTCTACGTGCGACTGGCGTTCGAACGCAGCGAGCTGATGTCCGTGTACTTCGCCGAGATCGGGAACCTGCCCGACTCCCATCGCGCGGACCTGCGCAACGTGCAGCGCCTGCACGTCGACGAGTGGGCCCGCCTGGTCGGTGACGTGCGGCCCGAGCTCTCCGCGGTCGAATGCCGTTTCCTCGTCCACGCGGCCCTCAATCTGGTCCTCGACAGCGGCCGGCTCGTGCGATTCGATCCGGCACCGTCGAACCTGAGGCGCGTGCAGCAGTTGATGCGCGCCGTCCTGCTCGGCGACACCACCGGGCAGGACGACGCGTGACCCGCACCGCGACCGCGGCCGTGCTGCGCGCCCACGGCAACGCCCCCGCCCTCGAAACCGTCACCATCCCGGACCTGCGGCCCGACGAAGTGCTCGTGTGCATCGCGGGAGTCGGTATCTGCCACACCGACCTCACCGCCGCCGACGGCGGTGTTCCCCTGCCGCTGCCCGCGGTGCTCGGACACGAAGGCGCCGGCATCGTCGCCGAGATCGGCTCGGAAGTCACCGAACTCGCGGTCGGCGACGCGGTGGTCCTCGGATTCGACTCGTGCCGTACGTGCCGCAACTGCAGGCGCGGTCGACCCGCCTACTGCACCCGGTTCGCACCCCTCAACTACGGGGGCCGCCGACCCGACGGCAGCACCACGCTGCACGACGCCGCGGGCGAACCCGTCCACGGCAACTGGTTCGGGCAGTCGTCGTTCTCGTCGCTGGCGGTCGCGACCGCCCGCAACGCCGTGCGCCTGCCCGACGACGTGCCGGTGGCGCTCGCCGGGCCGCTCGGCTGCGGCCTGCAGACCGGTGCCGGCACCGTGCTGAACACGCTGCGACCGGAGCCCGGCTCGTCGATCGCGGTGTTCGGGCTCGGCGCGGTCGGCATGGCCGCGATCGCGGCGGCGAGGATCGCCGGGTGCACCACGATCGTCGGAGTCGACCCGAATCCGCGGCGGCACGACCTCGCAGGACAGCTGGGCGCGACCGCCGTCCTGTCCCCCGACGAGAAGACGGCACGACAGATCCGCGAACTGACCGGAGGCGGAGCCGATTTCGCGGTCGAGTCGGTCGGGTCCGAGGCGGTGATCAGGCAGGCGCTGTCGTCGCTGGCCAGTCCCGGAACGTGCGCCACACTCGGCCTGCGCGCGGGACGCAATCCGATCACCGTCGACCAGACGCACCTGCTCAGCGGTCGCACCCTGACCGGGGTCATCGAGGGCGACAGCGATCCGCACGTGTTCCTGCCCCAACTCGCCCGGTGGTGGCGCGAGGGCCGGTTCCCCGTGGACGCGCTGGTCAGGACGTTCCCGTTCGAGAAGTTCGGCGACGCACTCGCCGCGGTCGAGGCGGGCGAAGTCGTCAAAGCGGTACTGACATTCGAAGAGTGAAGGAGTATGGGATGACGGTCCAGGAGGACGTCGCGGCTCTGCGAGCCCGCACGGATCGCATCGATCCGCGTGAACTCGACACGGTGTGGGACCGACTCGAACCGGCCACGATCGACGATCTGGTCGGATATCGGTGGCGCGGATTCAGTTTCGACACCGGTCACCACACGCACCAGATGCTGGGCGCGGCACGCTGGTACGGCAAGTCGTTCGCCTCCGCCGAGAGCGCCCAGCCGTTGCTGTGTTACGACGAGGACGGAAACATCTTCTCCGACAAGGCCACCGGCCGCGGTGGAGCGTCGCTGTGGGAGGTCCGGTTCCGCGGTGAGGTCACCGCGACCATGGTGTACGACGGTATGCCGATCTTCGACCACTTCAAGAAGGTCGACGACGACACGCTGATCGGCGTGATGAACGGCAAGGGCCGGCTGGTCTTCGACAACGGCGAGCACTACTGGTTCGGCCTCGAGCGCGACATCGCCCTCTGAAACCCGTTGATGGGAGCTGTCATCCGTCGAACCGGATGACGGCTCCCATCACTCGGCAGAGCGCGGGGCCTCGCCGGGGCGAGCGCTGCGTCCGGCGATCAGATGATTCGCTTGCCGGCGGCGAAGCGGCGGCGCATATCGCGCAGGTAGTAGGTCGCCGACAGCTGCCGGATCGGACGGGGCACCTTGACGTAGACGGCTCCGATCGTGGCCATGAGGCGGTCGAATCGGCGCTGGTCGCGGGGACTCCACGGGAGCGCGAACTCGTCCCGGATACGCTGCGGCAGAAGGCCGATCGTGAGGAACCGCTGCAGCGGCATGGCGAGACGCACCGGCAGCGGCGAGTCGCCGCCGCTGAGCAGCACACGGGTGTACGCGCGGACCTTGTCGTCGACTCGGAGGGTCGCGATCTTCTCGTCCCAGTAGGCGTCGAACTCGGCCCGGGTCGCCGGCCACATGTCTTCCTTGACCTGCAGCGCGGTGCCGTAGACCGCGGACTGCCGGTAGATGCGCTCGGCGTCGGCGCCGGACAACTTCCCGAAGAAGCGCTCGTACATGTTGAGACCGTTGCGGTACAGCGTTGCCGCGACCCACAACTGCAGCTCGGGATCGAATGCGTTGTAGGTCTCCGAGCGCACCGGTACGTGGGCCTTGTTGACCAGCCGGACGATCGCCTTCTTCTCCTCCTCGGTACCGAGGGTGACGGCGTAGACGTAGGTCATCGTGGTGCGCAGCCGGTCCAGCGGCCGCTGCAGGGTCGTGCTGTGGTCGGCGACGCCGTATCCGACCCCGGGCTCGGCGAGCTGCAGCAACACGGTGGCGCCGGCGCCGAGGAGCAGCATGGACTCACCGACGAAGTCGTTCAGGTTCACCGAGCCGGGCGGGATCGGCGGCACCGCCGCCGTCGTTTTCGGCGCGGACGTTTCGACACGCTCTTCCGTACGGGTCCCCATCGGTTCGTCCTCTTCTCAGCGAAATTCCGAGTGCTACACGGTCACCCAATATTGTGCACGGGTGTGTGCAGATTCCACAAGGGGTCGAACTGCCCTACTCGGCAGACCCGAAGCCGACGCGCTCGAGATGCGCCACCAGACGCTTCGCGGCGTCGTCGAACAGGGACAGGGTTTCGCCTCGCACGGCGTCGCGGTCGCGGGTGCGCAGCGCGGCGATCAGGCGCCGATGCGATTCGACGGCCCGCTCACCCCACCCGATATCCCCTGCATAGAGGCGGTACGGGGTGTTGCGGGCGGCGCTGCCGAGAAACCAGGCCAGCTTCGGACTGTTCGCGAGGCGGTTGAGTTCCCGGTGGAAGACGAACTCGGCATCCGCGATTCGCTCGATGTCCGGATCCCCGCCTCGGGACGACGAAACTGCCGCAGCCAGAGTCTGATTGAGCTCGTCCAGGCGATCGAGATCGGTCTCCTTCGCGCGATCGACGACGCGGAGCGCCAGCTCCACCGCGATACGCCCCTGCAACCAGAAGACGTCGGCGACGTCGCCGGACCCGAAGGGCGCGACGACGTACCCGCGGTTGGGGACCGACTCCACCATCCCCTCCCCCCGCAGCGTCAGCAGCGCCTCCCGCACCGGCGTGACGCTGACGCCCAGTTCGGAGGCGGTTTCGTCGAGCCGGACGAAGTCGCCGGGACGGAGTTCACCGGACATGATCGACCCGCGCAGATGCGCCGCGACCTCGTCGGACAGTTGCGGCCGTCGCGCCGATCCCGTGCCGCGGGACGCACGTGTGGGTGCAGCCATCGCCTCTCCTCTATCCTTCTCTCGCGCAACGATCCGATCGCGGGTAACAGGCGAATAGGGCGTGGCCGGTTGTCATTTCGCCTCTTCGCGCTCCCGGATCGGGCGAATACGGCCACACCTGCCCACGAGGGGTTGTCGACGCGGGACGCGCGGCCTAGTGTGAAACGCATTACCAGGAATCGCATCAAATATATGTGATGCGCTCGGCCAAGGAAGCGGCGCCAATGACCCAGGAACTGACCCCCACCGAGACGACAGGCGAGGCGGCCACCACGTTCGCCAGCCTCGATCCCCGCAACGGCAATGTGCTCGCCGAGTATCCGATCGCCACCACCGCGGACGTCGCCGACGCGGTCGAGCGCGCTCGGACCGCCGCCCGCTGGTGGGACGCTCAGGGCTTCCGCGGCCGCCGCGACTGGCTGCTCGAATTCAAGAAGGCCATCGCGGTGGACGCCGACTCGCTCGCGAGCGTCGTCTCCGCCGAGACCGGAAAGCCGCACGGCGACGCGTTTCTCGAAGTGATGCTCGCCATCGAGCACCTCGACTGGGCGGCGAAGAACGCGAAGAAGGTCCTCAAGGCGCGCAAGGTGCCCTCCGGCCTCGCGAGCTTCAATCAGGCGGCGACGCTCGAGTACAAGGCGCTCGGCGTCGTCGGTGTCATCGGGCCGTGGAACTACCCGGTGTACACCCCGATGGGTTCGATCTCGTACGCCCTCGCCGCCGGCAACGCCATCGTGTTCAAGCCGAGCGAACTCACGCCCGGCGTCGGCAAGTGGCTCGAGACCAAGTGGAACTCGATCGCCCCGACCCAGCCGGTCTTCCAGGTGATCACCGGTCTCGGCGAGACGGGTGCGGCGCTCGCCCGCTCCGGCGTGGACAAGATCGCGTTCACCGGCTCCGGCCCGACCGCCCGCAAGGTCATGGCGGTGTGCGCCGAAACCCTGACCCCGCTCGTCGCCGAGTGCGGCGGCAAGGACGCGATGATCGTCGCCGGGGACGCCGACCTGGACAAGGCCGTGCAGTTCGCCGCGTTCGGTGCCTTCGGCAACGCCGGCCAGACCTGCGCCGGCGTCGAGCGCATCTACGTCGTCGAGTCGGTCTACCAGCAGTTCCTGGACAAGTTCGTCGCGGCCGTCAAGCGGGCCGTCCCCGGCGGCACGGACGATTCCACGTACGGCCCGATGACCCTGCCGCGCCAGATCGACGTCGTGCGCAGCCACGTCGAGGACGCCCTCGCCAAGGGCGGCACCGCCGTCGTCGGCGGTCCCGAGTCCGTCAAGGAGCGGTACGTCGAGCCGGTGATCCTCACGGACGTGCCCGAGACGTCCAGCGCGGTGTGCGAGGAGACGTTCGGCCCGACCGTCGTCGTGAACAAGGTGCGCGACCTCGACGAGGCCGTGGAGCGCGCGAACGGCACCAGCTATGGTCTCGGCGCGTCGATCTTCACCAAGAGCAAGTCGCGGGGTCGCGCGATCGCCGAGCGCCTGAACAACGGCATGGTGTCGGTGAACTCGGTGCTCGGTTTCGCGGGCATCCCATCGCTGCCGTTCGGTGGCATCGGCGAGTCCGGTTTCGGCCGTATCCACGGTGCCGACGGCCTGCGCGAGTTCAGCCGCCCGAAGGCCGTCACGGTCGAGAAGTTCAAGGCTCCTCTGAATCTGATGTCGCTCGAGCGGTCCGAGCGGGACATGAAGATCTCCGCCGCCATGCTCAAGTACATGCACGGCCGGTGATCGCGTGACCACGACACGTCCGGCCGGCCGCCGCACCCGCAAGCCCGCGGTCGCGGCGGCGCCCGAGGCCCGCATCGAGAAGGCGGGTTCGTTCCCTGCGCCCGATCGTGATCCGCATCCGAAGCGCGGGCGCCTCGGCTGGCTGAGGGTGATCGAGGGTCTCGACCCCGTCACCCACCATCAGGACATCATGCGCATCACGGCGGGCTACGAGTTCCCGTGGGACTACCAGCGTTCGCTCGAGTTCGCTCTGTTCCGCACCTACTGCGTGCCGACGATCTCCGGCTTGCTGGCGCGCACCGGGGAGTTCGAGAAGCGACCGCAGAAGCGGTACGACGACACGTCGCTGCTGATGGCCGAGCTGATCGAGCACGGCTACGACTCCGATCGGGGTCGCGAGTCGCTGCGCAACATCAACCGGATGCACGGGATGTACACGATCGACAACGACGACATGCTGTACGTCCTGTCGACGTTCATCTACGACCCGCTGGACTGGATCGACCGGTACGGCTGGCGGCGGCTGCATCCGAACGAGCGCCTCGCGTCGTTCCACTTCTACCGCCAGGTCGGTATCCGGATGGGCATCAAGGACATCCCGGAGTCCTTCCAGGAGTTCCACCGATTCAAGACGGAGTACGAGCGGACGAAGTTCGTCTACAGCGACTCCAACAACAAGATCGGCACGTACACGCTGCGCCTGTTCGAGTCGTGGTACCCGTCGGTGCTCCGGCCGGTCGTTGCGTCGGCGGTGTATGCGCTGATCGACGAGCAGATGGCGACGGCGTTCGGATTCAAGCAGGGATCGCCGCGGTCGCGGGCGATCGCCGAGTCGGCACTGCGCGCGCGGTCGGCGCTGGTGCGCCTGCTGCCGAAGCGCCGGGCGTCGGTATCGGCGAAGAACCCGCAGAACCGCACGTATCCGGGCTACCCGGTCGGTTACCGGCCGCGCGATCTGGGCGTCGGACACCACTGATCCGGCCGGATCCCGAATCCAATCGGCCCCCGTTCCTCCGCCGGTTCGATCGAACCGGGCGGGTGAACGGGGGCCGACGGGTTGTTCGCTGTGATCAGGCGATGCTGCTGCGACGCCCGCGGGCCGGCAGCGTGAAGGCTGCGGCGAACACGATCACCGCGCATGCCCCGCATGCGAGGTAGGCGAGCGTGAATCCGGTGCCCGAGATCCCGCCGGTCAGGGTGTACGCGGCGAGGATCGAGGCGACCGTCGCGCTGCACACGGTGCTGCCGACGGTACGCAGCAGCACGTTCACGCCGTTGGCGGCGGCGTTCTGCGTGGCCGGGACGGCACCGAGGATGAGCAGCGGCAGCGTGCAGTAGACGAAGGTGGTTCCGATCGCGGCGACGAACACCGCGGCGACGACCGTCCAGACCGGCTTGTCCGGCACGGCGTGGACGCCGTAGCCGACTACGAGGAACACCGCACCGGCGAACATCGCGGCGCGTGCGCCGAACCGGTCCGCGACGCGGGCCGCGACGAGCGCGAAGATCATCATCGCGAAGCTCGCGGGCAGCTGGCACAGCGCGGCCTGCAGGATCGTCAGCCCGTAGCCGGCGCCGTGTTCGGGTGAGGCCTGCAGCAGCTGGGTGGTGATGAGCGTGTTGCCGTAGAACGCGAAGCCGACGACGAGCGCCGTCAGGTGCGGGGCCAGGACCGTGCGCTTCGCGGAGACCCGCAGGTCGACGAGCGGATTGCCGTTGCGGAGCTGCTGCATACCCCACAGCAGGAAGAGCACGACCGCGGTCGCGAACATCGTCAGCACCGCGGGGCTGGTCCAGCCCCACGTGCTGCCCTGGGTGATCGGCACCAGCAGGCACACCAGGGCACCGGTGAGACCGACGGCGCCGACGGCGTCGAATCGGCCGCCGGTGCGGGTTCGGGATTCACGGATGAAGATCACGGCCGCGGCGAGCACCCCGGCGCCGATCGCGGTGGTGACCCAGAAGAGCACGTGCCAGTCGGCGTATTCCACGATGGTCGCGGCGAACGGGATACCCACGGCGGTGCCGATCCCCAGGGTGGCGCTGAGCACGGCGACGGCACGGTCGACGCGTTCGCGGGGCAGTTCGTCCCGGAGGATCGACATGCCGATGGGCAACACCGCGGCACCGGCGCCCTGCAGCCCGCGGGCCACGATGAGCAGTCCGATGTCCGAGGTCAGCGCGCAGATCAGCGAGCCCAGCGTCATGAGAGCGAACGCGGTGACCAGCATCCGCTTCTTGCCGATCATGTCGGCGAGGCGCCCGAAGATGGGGGTCATGATGGCGCCGACCAGCAGTGTGGTGGTCAGCAGCCAGGACGCGGCGGTGGCGCCGGCACCGGTCAGGGCCGGCATGCTCGGCAACAGCGGAACCATGACCGTCTGCATGATGGCCTGGAACACCGCGCCGACGGCGAGAATCGGGAAGACGAAACGCGACGAGCCGCCGCGGGGGGCGGTCGTGCGGGAAGGTGCAGCTACTGGTGAGGACAATCGGTCTGTGCGCGGGAAGCGGATGCGCAAAGGGAGAACCGATGCCTGAGCCATCAGAAACTCCTTGCCTGTAGTAAATAATTGTTCACCACTGTAGGTGAACGCCCATTTACCTCACAAGGTGTGAGAGCTTTTTCACTCGCCGTCGAGCAGTTTCTGCACCAGAGGCGCGTACAACGGGATCACGTCGTCGACAGTCCCGGTCGCGAGCTCACGCATCATCCGGCGCCGCATGATCGCCAGTCCCATCACCATCGACATCGCCAGCTCCGCCCGCAGCCGCGCATCCGGGCCCGGCAGACGCGCGGCGAGCGCGTCGATCATCTGCGTCGAGTAGTTCTCCCGCAGCGTGCGGTTGCTCTCCTCGCTGGTCCCGCTCATGAACAGGATGTTCATCGACAGCGGCCGATAGGGCTCACTCGGTCGCGCGAGCAACGACACCATGTGCTCGCCGAGTCGTTCGACGGGCGCGTCGAACAGTGTTTCGGCGCCGCTGTGGAAGTCGATCAGTTCCTCGAACAACTGCTCCTTCGAGCCGAAATACTTGATGATCAGCGAGGCGCTGACCCCGGCATCCTCGGCGATCTCCTTGAGCGTGATCTCGCGGTACGGCCGGGTCGCGAACGCGACACCGGCTGCGTCGACGATCAGCTTCCGGGTCTCCTCGGCGGTCCGGCGGCGTCGGTGTTCCGGCGCTCCCGCTTCCGGCGGCGCCGTCTCCCTGGGCACCGACACGGCTACAACGTCCGGCGACCGGACAACGCCCGGCCGAGAGTCAGTTCGTCGGCGAACTCGAGGTCGCCGCCCATCGGCAGACCCGACGCGAGCCGGGTGACGGTCAGCCCGGGGAAATCGCGCAGCATCCGCACCAGGTACGTCGCTGTCGCCTCCCCCTCGGTGTTCGGGTCCGTCGCGATGATGACCTCGGTGACGTCGACGCCGTCCTCCTGGTTGCCGATGCGGGTCAGCAACTCGCGGATGCGCAGCTGGTCCGGGCCGATCCCGTTGAGCGGATCGAGCGCACCGCCCAGCACGTGGTAGCGGCCGCGGAACTCCCGGGTGCGTTCGATGGCCTGCACGTCCTTGGGTTCCTCGACCACACAGATCTGGGTGCGGTCGCGCCGCGGGTCCGCGCAGATCCGGCACCGTTCGTGATCGGACACCGTGCCGCACACCTCGCAGAAGCGCACACCGTCGCGCACCTTCTGCAAGGCCGCCTGCAACCGGTCGATCTCCGGCGGCTCCACCGACAGCAGGTGGAACGCGATGCGCTGGGCGCTCTTCGGTCCGACGCCCGGCAGTTTCCCGAGTTCGTCGATCAGGTCCTGGACGGGTCCCTCGTACACGCCGGTCCTCTAGAACCCGGGCAGGCCCGGGATACCGCCCCCGAGACCGCCGGCCAACGGGCCCAGCTTCTCCGCGGCGATCTCCTGTGCCTTCGCGGACGCGTCGGCGATCGCACCGACCACCAGATCCTGCAGCGTCTCGACGTCCTCCGGGTCGACGACCTTCGGGTCGATGTGCACCGCGACGACCTCACCGGTGCCCTTGACGGTCGCGGTCACCAGGCCGCCACCGGCCTGACCGGTCACCTCCGCCTCGGCCATCTCGGCCTGCGCGGACATCAGCTGCTGCTGCATCTGCTGGGCCTGGGCGAGGAGCTGTTGCATATCGGGCATTCCACCGGGCTGCACGAGCACGTCCTTTCAGCAAGTTTCCACCGCCAGCGTAGTCGCTCGCCGGTACCGTGACGGAATGCGTGCGCGCCGATGGTCGGGATGGATCGTCCCAGTTGCCGTTGCTGCGGTGCTGGTTGCCGGGGCCGGGCCGGCGCCGGCGCAACCCAGCGGTCCGCTCGCCGGCCGCACCGTCTATCTCGACCCGGGGCACAACGGCGCGAACGACGGCACCCTCACCACCCAGGTCCCCACGGGACGCGGCGGCACCAAGGACTGCCAGACCACCGGGACCGCCACCGACGACGGATACGCCGAGCACACCTTCAACTGGCAGCTCGCGCAGCTGGTCCGCGACGAGCTCGTCGCGCTCGGAGCGCAGGTGCTGCTGAGCCGGTCCGACGACAGCTCGGTCGGCAGCTGCGTCGACCGGCGTGCGATCGAAGCGAACGAGGCCGGGGTGGACGCCGCGGTCAGCCTGCACGCCGACGGCGCCGCCGCCGATGGCCACGGCTTCCACGTGAACTACTCGGCGCCACCGCTCAACGAGGTACAGGCGGGGCCGTCCGTCGCACTGGCGACCTCGATCCGCGACGCCCTGCTCGCCGGGGGAGCCACGCCGTCGACCTATCTGGGCGCCGACGGGCTGCTCGGCCGCGACGACCTGGCCGGCCTGAACCTGTCGCAGCGCCCGTCCGTGCTCGTCGAGGTGGGCAACATGCGCAACCCCGGCGACGCCGCGCGCATGGCCGATCCCGCGGGCCGCGCCCGGCTCGCCGGTGCGGTCGTCGCGGGGATCGCGACGTTCCTCGGGTGACGACGGAAATCAGTCGACTTCGCGGCGGAGGTTCTCGAGCACCTGCTGCTGGATCTTGCGCAACCCGAGCGGCGCGAAGGTGCGTTCGAAGAAGCCGCCGATGCCGCTCCCGCCCTTCCACTGGGTCAGCGTCACCACGGTCGACCCGGTGCCGTTCGGCACCACACTCCACGTGGTGACCAGCGTCGAATTCGCGTCCTCTTCGGTGATCGTGCTGCCCGACACCGACACCTTCGCCTCGATGTCGCGGACGCGCTTCTCGGTGGCGTGCAGCTTCCACTGCGCGACGGTTCCCGTGCCCTGACCGCCCGAGACGACCCGGTAGTCGGTGTAGTGGTCGGACAGGATGCGCGGTCGCACCGTCTCGTAGTCCGCGAGGGCCGCGAGCACCCGCTCGGGAGCCGCCGCGAGCTGAATCGAACTGCTTGCGCTGACCTGCGCCATGGGGTCCTCCTGGTGTCGTGTCTCGGCCGTCTGCGGTCGCACCGACCGGCAACTCGTCGAGTCCGCGCGGTAACCGGACGTACTCGACACTCCGGTCTATTGTGGATTGCGCCCGCAGACGCCGAGCCCGCAGGGGGAGCCGAATGCCGAGTACGCCACGTCAGATCGTTCCGACCGGTGTGCCGGCGCACCGTGAAGGCGTGGACCGCCTGCTTCGTTCCTACCGCAACATCCCCGACGACGCACCGGTTCGGCTCGCGAAGAAAACCTCCAACCTGTTCCGGGCCCGCGCAAAGATTTCCGCACCCGGCCTGGACGTCTCCGGTCTCGGCGGGGTGATCTCCGTGGATCCCAAGGCGCGCACCGCCGATGTGGCCGGAATGTGCACCTACGAGGACCTCGTGGACGCCACACTCCCCTACGGCCTGGTGCCGCTGGTGGTGCCGCAGCTCAAGACCATCACGCTCGGCGGTGCCGTCACCGGGCTCGGGATCGAATCCACGTCGTTCCGCAACGGCCTTCCGCACGAGTCGGTCCTGGAGATGGACATCCTCACCGGTGCCGGCGAGATCGTCACCGCCACCCCGGACAACGAGCACGCCGACCTGTTCCGGGGTTTCCCCAACTCCTACGGTTCGCTCGGCTACGCAACGAGGCTGCGCATCGAACTCGAGCCGGTGAAACCCTATGTTGCGCTGCGGCACCTGCGGTTCGATTCGCTCGGCGCGCTGCAGGCCGCGCTGGACCGCATCGCCACCGAGCGCAGCCACGCGGGCGTGCCGGTCGACTATCTCGACGGCACGGTGTTCTCGGCGACCGAGAGCTACCTGACGCTCGGGACGCAGACCGACGAGCCGGGACCGGTGAGCGACTACACCGGTGAGAACATCTACTACCGCTCGATCCAGCACGCGTCGGTCAACCATCCCAAGACCGACCGCCTCACGATCCGCGACTACCTGTGGCGGTGGGACACCGACTGGTTCTGGTGCTCACGCGCATTCGGCGCCCAGAACCCCCGGATCCGGCGCTGGTGGCCGAAGAGACTGCTGCGCAGCAGCTTCTACTGGAAGCTCATCGCGCTCGACCACAAGTACGGCATCGCCGACCGGATCGAGGCCCGCAAGGGGAACCCGCCGCGCGAGCGCGTCGTGCAGGACATCGAGGTCCCGATCGAGCGCACCGCCGAATTCATGCGGTGGTTCCTCGCCGAGATCCCGATCGAACCGGTGTGGCTGTGCCCGCTGCGGTTGCGTGATCGCAGCGCCCCGTCCGATGCGCTGTCGTTCGACGCGCAGCGTCCGTGGCCGCTGTACCCGCTCGAACCGAAGCGCACCTACGTGAACGTCGGGTTCTGGTCGTCGGTTCCGACCGAACCCGGCAACATCGAGGGAGCCGCGAACCGGACGATCGAGCGGAAGGTCGCCGAACTCGACGGCCACAAGTCGCTGTACTCGGATTCCTACTATTCGCGGGAAGAATTCGAAAAGCTCTACTACGGCGGGGGCGAATACCCGGCGCTGAAACAGAAGTACGACCCCAGGTCCCGTCTACTGGACCTCTTCGCGAAGGCGGTGCATCGAAAGTGACCACATTCAAATCGGCGCCGACAACCCGCAGAGCGGGCGGACACGACGACAAGCTGAATCTGGCGGAGATCGTCGAGATCGTGACCGGCGGCGACATGCCGCTGCGGTTCACCGCATACGACGGGTCCGCCGCCGGCCCGGAGAACTCCCCGTTCGGCCTGGCCCTGAAGTCCCCGCGCGGTGCCACCTACATCGCGACCGCCCCCGGCGACCTCGGAATGGCCCGCGCCTACGTCGCCGGCGATCTCGAACCCGAAGGGGTGCATCCCGGCAACCCCTACGAACTGCTGAAGTCTCTGGGCGACCTGCACTTCGAACGCCCGCCGGCGCTGGTCCTCGCTCAGATCGCGCGGTCGCTGGGTCGTGAGCTGCTGCGGCCGATCGCCCCGCCGCCGCAGGAACACCTGCCGCGCTGGCGCCGGATCGCGGAGGGCCTGAGGCATTCCCGCAGCCGCGACGCCGAGGTCATCCACCACCACTACGACGTGTCGAACGAGTTCTACGAAATGGTGCTCGGCCCGTCCATGACGTACACGTGCGCCCTGTTCGAGTCCGAGGACCAGTCGCTCGAGGAGGCGCAGGAGAACAAGTACCGGATCGTCTTCGAGAAGCTGAACCTCGAGCCGGGCGACCGCCTGCTCGACATCGGTTGCGGCTGGGGCGGAATGGTCCGGTACGCGGCGCGGCGCGGCGTCAAGGCGATCGGCGCGACGCTGTCGCGCGAGCAGGCCGAGTGGGCGCAGAAGGCGATCGCCGCGGAGGGACTGGGCGACCTGGCCGAGGTGCGGTTCTCGGATTACCGGGACGTGCCCGAGACCGGCTTCGACGCCATCTCCTCGATCGGGTTGACCGAACACATCGGCGTCAACAACTACCCGGCGTACTTCGGGTTGCTGCACAGCAAACTCCGCGAGGGTGGCCTGCTCCTCAACCACTGCATCACCCGTCCCCGCAACAACGGGAAGGCCAAGGCCGGCGGGTTCATCGACCGCTACGTCTTCCCCGACGGCGAGCTGACCGGTTCCGGCCGGATCATCACCGAGGCGCAGGACGTCGGCTTCGAGGTGCTCCACGAGGAGAACCTGCGTCAGCACTACGCCCTGACGCTCAAGGGCTGGTGCGAGTACCTCGAGGCCAACTGGGATGCGTGCGTCGCCGAGGTCGGTGAGGGCACGGCCCGCGTGTGGGGCCTGTACATGGCCGGATCCCGGCTCGGATTCGAGCGCAATATCGTTCAGCTGCACCATGTCCTGGCGGTCAAGCTCGGCGCCGACCAGCGTCCCCTGACCCCGCTGCGTCCCTGGTGGAAGCCGTAGGCGGCTCCGCCGCCCGTGCGTGGTTTCGGTAGCACCCGCTACCGAAACCACGCACGACACTCGCAGGGGTGCAGGTGCCGGACCGCTCCCCTGCCGATGCCCGCCTCCGTCGGCTCGGCCTGGGTGACCAGACCGGTGCGGTCGTCGAACAGCCTCTGCACGTTGCTTTTTCCGAAATCGTCCCCCATGCGGTCGATGATGACCGATGTGGAGACGGGAAAGGGCTCCCGACCGGGGTCGGGAGCCCTTTCCTGTGGATAACTCGTGCGTGGTTTCGGTAGTTGTTGCTACCGAAACCACGCACGGGCGCGCTAGCGCAGGGAGGCCGGCGGGGTGAAGCGCTCGCCGTACTTGGCGGCGAGTTCCTCGGCCCGCTTGACGAAGCCTTCCTTGCCACCCGGGTAGCCGACGATGAACTGCGCGACACCGCCGGTCCAGGCCGGGAAGCCGATGCCGAGGATCGAACCGATGTTGGCGTCGGCGGTCGTCTCCAGAACGCCCTCGTCGAAGCACTTCTGGGTCTCGATCGCCTCGGCGAACAGCATGCGGTCGATCAGGTCCTGCAGCGGCACGTCGAGCGTCGCCTTGGTCTGGTAGTGGTCACGCAGACCCTGCCAGATGCCGAGACGCTTGCCGGTCTCGTCGTACTCGTAGAAGCCGGCCTTCTCGAGGCGGCCCGGACGGCCCTGCTCGACCATCCAGTCGACGACGTCGAGCGCGGGGTGACGGGTGGCGCCCATCTTGGTGTCACCCTTGGCCGCGGCCTCGGCCGTCTCCTTCGCGATCTTCTGCATGAGCTTCATGTTCAGCTCGTCGGTCAGCTGCAGCGGCGGAGCCGGGTAACCGGCCTGCGAGCCGGCCTGCTCGATCGTCGCGGGCTCGATGCCCTCGCCGAGCATCGCGATGGCCTCGTTCACGAACGTGCCGATGACCCGCGAGGTGAAGAAGCCGCGGCTGTCGTTCACGACGATCGGGGTCTTGCGGATCGCGAGCGTGTAGTCGAACACGCGGGCCAGCGCCTCGTCGGACGTCTTCTCGCCCTTGATGATCTCGACCAGCGGCATCTTGTCGACCGGGGAGAAGAAGTGGATGCCGATGAAGTCCTCGGGGCGCTTCACGCCGGTCGCGAGACCGGTGATCGGGAGGGTCGAGGTGTTCGAGCCGAGCAGCGCGTCGGGATCGACGATGTCCTCGATCTCCTGGAACACCTTGTGCTTGAGCTCGGTGTTCTCGAAGACGGCCTCGATGACGAAGTCGACGCCCGCGAAGTCGGCGACGTCGGCGGTCGGCTTGATGCGGTCGAGCAGAGCCTTCGACTTCTCCTCGGTGGTCTTGCCACGAGAGAGGGCCTTGGCCTCGATCTTCTCCGAGTAGTTCTTGCCACGCTCGGCGGCCTCGAGGGTGACGTCCTTGAGGACGACCTCGAAACCGGCCTTGGCGGAGACGTATGCGATGCCGGCGCCCATCATGCCCGCGCCGAGCACGCCGACCTTCTTGATCTCACGCTTCGGCACGTCCTTCGGACGCGACGCGCCCGAGTTGATGGACTGCATGTCGAAGAAGAACGCCTGGATCATGTTCTTCGCGACCTGGCCGGTGGCCAGCTCGACGAAGTAGCGGGACTCGATGGTCGACGCGTTGTCGAAGTCCACCTGCGAGCCCTCGACCGCGGCGGCCATGATGGCGCGCGGAGCCGGCATCGGAGCACCCTTGAGCTGCTTGCGCAGGTTCGCGGGGAACGCCGGGAGGTTCGCGGCGAACGCCGGCGACGCCGGGGTACCACCGGGGATCTTGTAGCCCTTGACATCCCACGGCTGCACGCCGCCCTCGGGATTGGCCTTGATCCACGCCTTCGCGGCCGGGACGAGTTCCTCGATGCTGCCGACGACCTCGTCGATCAGGCCGAGCTCCTTGGCCTTGACCGCGTTGTACTTGTTGCCCTGCAACAGCACCGAGAGCAGCGCGGTCTGGATGCCGAGCAGACGGACGGTGCGGGTGACGCCACCGCCACCGGGCAGCAGGCCGAGGCTCGCCTCGGGCAGACCGATCTGCAGGCCCTTGACGTCGGCGGCGATGCGGTGGTGGGTCGCGAGAGCGATCTCGAGGCCGCCACCGAGTGCGGCACCGTTGATCGCGGCGACGACGGGCTTGCCGAGGGTCTCGAGGCGACGCAGGTCCGCCTTGATGTCCTGCACCTCGTCGAACGTCTTCTGCGCGTCGTCGGGTCCGATGGCGATGAGGTTGCGCAGGTCGCCGCCGGCGAAGAAGGTCTTCTTCGCGGAGGTGATCACGACGCCGGTGATCGAGTCCTTCTCGGCGACGAGACGATCCACGGTCGCCTTCATCGACGCCTTGTAGAGCTCGTTCATCGTGTTCGCGCCCTGGTTGGGGTCGTCGAGGGTCAGCACGACGATGCCGTCGGCGTCCTTCTCCCAGGAAATCATGTTGTCGCTCACTGTTTTCAGATTCCTTCCGGTGTCAGACGCGCTCGATGATGGTGGCCACACCCATACCGCCACCGATGCACAGGGTGACGAGGGCGCGCTTGGCTCCGCGGCGCTCGAGCTCGTCGACCATCGTGCCGGTGATCATGGCGCCCGTGGCGCCGAGCGGGTGGCCCATCGCGATGGCGCCGCCGTTGACGTTGAGCTTCTCGTCCGGGATGTTCAGATCCTTCTGGAACTTCAGGACGACGGAGGCGAAAGCCTCGTTGATCTCGAACAGGTCGATGTCGTCGACCGTCAGGCCCGCCGCAGCGAGGACCTTGTGCGCGGCCGGGGTGGGGCCGGTGAGCATGATCGTCGAGTCGGCACCGGAGGTGGCGGTCGCGACGACGCGGGCACGCGGGGTCAGGCCCAGGTCCTTGCCGGCCTGCTCGGAACCGACGAGCACCAGCGCGGCACCGTCGACGATGCCGGAGCTGTTACCACCGTGGTGGACGTGGTTGATCTTCTCGACGAAGTGGTACTTCTGCATCGCGACGGCGTCGAAGCCGCCCACCTCACCGATCGTCGCGAACGACGGAGCGAGCTTGCCGAGGCCCTCGAGGGTCGTGTCGGGGCGCATGTGCTCGTCGTGATCGAGGATGGTCAGGCCGTTCTGGTCCTTGACCGGCACGACGGACTTCGAGAAGTAGCCACCGGACCACGCGGCAGCGGCGAGCTGCTGCGAACGCAGAGCGTAGGCGTCGACGTCCTCGCGGCTGAAGCCCTCCATGGTCGCGATGAGGTCCGCGGAGATGCCCTGGGGCACGAGGTAGCTGTCGTAGTTGGTGGCGGGATCGAGCATCCACGCGCCACCGTCGGAGCCCATCGGGACACGCGACATGGACTCGACACCGCCGGCGATGACCAGCTCGTCCCAGCCGGAGCGCACCTTCTGCGCAGCCAGGTTCACGGCCTCGAGGCCGGAGGCACAGAAGCGGTTGAGCTGGAAGCCACCGGTGGTCACGGGCAGGCCGGACACGGTGACCGCGGTGCGCGCGATATCGGCACCCTGGTCGCCGACCGGGCCGACGACGCCGAGGATCAGGTCGGAGATGCGGTTCTCGTCCAGGTCGGGGAAGCGAACACGCAGCTCGTCGATCAGGCCCGTAACCAGGGAGATCGGCTTGACGGAGTGCAGCGACCCGGTCTTCTTGCCGCGGCCGCGCGGAGTTCGGATGGCTTCATAGATGAATGCCTCTGTGGTCACAGTGCGGGGTTCCTTCCCGTGCTTTCGAATGTGACGGGCGTTGTCCGCTGTGACAGCAGCCACGCCCAACCTCCACCACCCTAGGAGCGTCCGCTCCGGCGGTTAAGGACCGAACCGATCGGAGTCCGTGACCGAAGCGAGCGAGCGCTCGGGTACGGGACGGACGGGTGGCGTCAGATGCCGAGACCGGCTTCGCGGGCCCGCACGATCGCGGTCGCGCGATCGACGGCGCCGAGTTTGCCCAGCACGTTCGACACGTGGTTGCGCACCGTCTTCTGGCTCAGGACCAGCCGCCGCGAGATCGTGGCGTTGTCGTAGCCGCGCGCGACCAGATCCAGCACCTCGCGTTCGCGGTCGGTCAGTTCGGGGAACGCACCGCGCGCGACCGTGCGGGACGTGGCCATCACGCCCAGCGCCTTCTCCGCGACCGCGGCACCGACGATCAGTTCCCCGCCCGCGACCGCCCGGATCGCCCGTTCAACCCCGGACGGATCGGCTCCCTTGACGAGATATCCGCGCGCTCCGGCCCGCATCGCCGCGACGAGCAGATCCGCGTCCTCGTGCATGGTCACCATCAGCACCCGGAGCGCGGGATATTTCGTGAGGAGGCCGGCGGTCGCCTCGATGCCGGAGCCGTCACCGAGTTCGATGTCCATCAGCACGACGTCGACGTCCGCGGTCACCACGTCGAGGGCCTGGCCCACCGAGCTGGCCTCGGCGACCACCTCGATTCCGTCGAGGGTGCCGAGCAGCGCGACCATCCCGAGCCGGAAGACGGGATGGTCGTCGACGACGGCGACGCGGATACTCATGACCCTCCTGCCGGAACTGCCGGTGACGTGGCCGTCCACGGCAGACGAGCGCGCACGACGGTGCCGTGCGGGTGTGCCTCGACGATGTCGACGACCCCGCCGACGTCGCGGGCACGTTCGCGCATGCTGTGGGTGCCGACGCCGGCGCGGGCGTCCGGTCCCCTGCCGCGACCGTCGTCGCCGACCTCGACGGTGAGCAGGTCGCCGGTGGCGCGGATACGGACCGTGCATCCGCGGGCACCGGAATGCCTGCGCGCGTTCGTGACCGCTTCGACGGTGATGCCGTACGCCGCGGCGGCCACCGCCCGGGACAGTCCGGCCGGGGCGTCGGCGTCGACGTCGATCGTGAACCCGCTGTGCGAATGGATGCCGGCGAGTTCGTCGACCGCGGCGACGAGTCCCAGTTCGTCGAGCACGGGCGGGAGCAGCCCCCGCGACAGTTCGCGCACTCCCTCGACCTGGTGGTCGAGTTCGCGCAGCAGCGCGTCGATCAGTTCCAGCGCGGCCTGCGGGTCGGTGCCGGCGAGGTTGCGGGCCCCCTGCAGCCCGAGCCTGATTCCGGCGAGCGACGGGCCGAGCCCGTCGTGCAGTTCCCGGCGGATGGTGCGCCGCTCCTCGAGGCGTGCCTCCCGCAGCTGGTGCCGCGCCGCGTCGAGTTCCTCCGCGGACCGCAACACGACGAGTCCGGCTTCCACGACGGTGGCGAGCTCACCGAGCGCGCGCAGGCTGCGGGGCCCGAGGGTCTCCCCGGGTGGCGCGGTCACCGTGAGGGTTCCGGAGTCGAGGACCGTCTCCTCGGCGCGGCCGGTGGGTTCGCCCCAGCGGGCGAGGATCTCGCCGTCCCGGCTCACCGTGACCGATTCGAGCCGCAGCGCGGTGCCGATGCCGGCGGTGAGGTCGCCGAGGAGCCGGCGGGGCGTGCCGGCACCCGCGAAGTGCCGGCCGAGGTTCTGTACCGCGCGGGCGGAGTCGATGCCGTCGCCGTACACGAGGCGGTGCACGCGACGTGTCAGGCGGCTCCGCACCGGCTGCACGGCCAGCGCGACCGCGGTCGCGGCGATGGCCTGGGCGACGACCGAATCGTCCGGCGGCAACATCAGCGACGCGGTCACCGCGACCGCGAGGTACCCGGCGGCGAGCACCGCGACGAGGCTGCCGGCGAGGGCGGCGCGGCTGACCGCGAAATCCAGCCCCCACAGTCGTTGCCGCAGCACCACGACGAGGATCGCGACGGGGTAGAACGCCTGGGTTGCCAGGTGGATCAGCGGAGTGAGCATCCACGGCAGCCCGGGAACGGCGAGCGGAATGTAGGAGGCCGTCATCAGTGCCGCACCCAGCGCGAGCCAGCCGAGCCCGGCGGACTCCGCGGCCGCTGCGGTGCGGCGCCGCCACAGCACGTGCGCGGCGGCGAGGAACCCGATCACCACCACGGGTAGCACCAGCCACACGTCGGCGGTGTCGGTGTACGTGCGGGCCCACCAGAACCAGACGGTCGCAACGGTTCCGGCGGTCACCCCGATCCGCTCGCGCCGACCGGGCGCGCCGTCCCGGACCAGCCACGGCACCACCAGGAACAGTGCGAGCGTTCCCGGGATCCACGCCGAATTCTGCAGCGGGGAAAGAGCTTCGACGAACGGCAGTCCGGGCCGCACGAGTGCGAGCCGCGACCACGCGTAGGACAGCGCCGCGACACCCACGCCGATCGCGGCGACCGCCGTGATGATCGGTACCGGATGCACGCGACGCGCGAGCACCACCCCCGCGACCGTCCCGTACACGGCGGCGCCGACGACATCGACGAGGAAGAACAACTGATCGGCGTCCAGCGTCGGCCGGGCGGCGG